>NZ_BDGJ01000073.1:13312-16938 GCF_002207765.1 Calderihabitans maritimus | reverse complement strand
GCCGGTAACGGCGGGGTCTGAAGGAAGCCGAAGGAAGAACATGGAACGTAGCGCAAGCGAACCGGGGTTGGCTTTTCAGGTGGGTAACCTTGCGAAAAGTGGGAAAGCCCGAAAGCTGGATAACCTGAGGAGTTTGGACGGACGGGTTCATGTTCAGGCAGGCAGACTTAACTGGGGAAGCTCTGTACCATCCAAGCTAAACTTGGTAAGCTCGAACAAGCCGGAAGGCGAGGGAGAGAAGAAGTGGTGCAGGGTGGCAGATGAGTCCGTAGTAGTGATGAACCTTCAGCCGATGAAAGCCGGTAACGTCCCCTACAGCAATGCCGGTTTCTGTGTTCCGGTACCCAGCGAGAATACCCAGTGTTTCCTCCGTGCCATGATCCAGGTTTTTGAGTGGATTGGCGGTGTTCCCCAAAGAATTCGCTTCGACAACCTACCGGCAGCCGTTGTCCACATTGGCAAGGAGGAAGAAAGGAAGCTGACTGAAACCTTCAGCAGGTTCATGCTCCATTACCGGTTTGAGCCGGAATTCTGTAACAAGGGGATGCAAGGCCCTAAAACTTGGTCAAGTGCCTCAGATTTACCTGGATATTCCCTATAGCGACCGGGAACAGTACCTTGCCGACCTGTTTGAAGCAAAGGATGCCCGCCGGGCCAACAGGGTCAAACGCCTCAAGAAAGCCGGCTTTCCGGTCCATAAAACCCTGGAGGATTTTGATTGGAAAGCGGTCACTTTGCCGGAAACAACCAAATATAACTGACCTTACAGGCCTTAACTTTATCGAACGCCATGAAAACATATTAGCCCTGGGAGCTGTGGGTACGGGAAAAACTCATTTGGCTATTGCTCTGGGGATCAGAGCCTGTACAGAAGGCAAGACAGTCCGCTTTTACCGTTGCCTTGATCTTGTGAACTTCTTGCTGGAAAGCCACCGTCAAGGGCAGCTAGGGAAGGCAATGGATGCCCTAAAAAAGGCGGATCTTCTCATCATCGACGAACCAGGGTTTGTACCCCTACATCGTGACGGAGCGGCGCTTTTGTTTAACGTGGTAGCCCAAGCTTATGAGCGCCAAAGCATAATTGTTACTTCTAATCTGCAATTTGGCAAGTGAAACACCGTGCTGGGCGATAACCGGCTTACTGCCGCTCTTATTGACCGGTTGGTCCTACTGGCTTTTGAAGGTGAAAGTTATCGTTTACAGAAAGCACTGTCGGCTATACCAGATGAAGTAAGCTAAACAGAACTTAAAATGTTTTCGGGTGGGAAAAAGAGGAAGGTGAATAACTAGCCAAAGGAAAGAGAGGTCTTCCCCTTTCTCTCTAAATGGAGTAGTGGGAAAAAAGCAACCCAGAAGGGAGGCTCATTCATTTCCTGGATACCAAGCAACCCCATTTCTGACAGAAAAAGATACCCGGAATCTCTTGACACAAACCCGGGGGTCTGTACAATTGACGTACGATCTTTTCCATGCTACAATCATTATTATAGAATACATTCTTAATGAAGTAATGTAAGGAGAAGAGCAATTTATGATTAAAAAGTACGCCAACAAAGGGTTTATACAACAGCTAGATGGTACTTACGCTGTCTTAATTCATCCTGTCAACGGATATCTTGAACCCGAACAGCTAGAGACCATACGTAGGCTGACCCAACAATACGGAAAGGCGAAGCTCACGGTTACCGAGGCTATCATGATTTACGGCATAAAACCTGAGAACTTTGACCGGGTTGCCGAAGAGTTAGAAAAGGTTCGCCTGCCTTTGGCTGATATCGGTCCAGTGGTGCGAAATGCCAAAGTATGTTCCAGTCAGTATTGCAAGCATGTTATCCGCGATGTTACACCTCTGGCAGCGCAAATCAATCAGCGCCTCGCAGGGCTGGCGACGCCGAAAAAATTTAAGATTGCCCTGAATGGTTGCCCCAATTCATGCGTGGAGGCGCAACTAAACGACCTGGGTATCATTGCTGTCCAGGACGGGTACTGGCTTTACCTTGGGGGTAAAGGAGGACGTCAGCCCCAATTGGGTACTCGGCTGGATATGGTTATCAAGGAAGAGTATCTAGTCGAAACTGTCGAACGGATTGTTAAGGGCTATGTTCGGGTTGCCCAGAACGAGCGACTAGCTGAAGTTATTAACCGGATGGGCCTTCTGCCGTTCCTAAAGGTAGCACTGGCATGGAGTAGTGAAGGAATCAAGACGTGTATAGGCGCGCGGTATTGTAAAAATGGTGTTGGTGATGTCCATGCTATCGCGGAGCGCCTAGTGTCCTCTGGCAATTTACAAGGAAGTATCACTATCAGTGGCTGTGGCAATGCATGTGCTATGGACAAGGAAGCGGATTATAATGTTGTTATTTTGAAAGACAGACTATGGGTATACAAAAATAGCGATATGGATGTTGTTAATATGGACCAGTTACCTGAGTATTTTAAAAGAAAGGGTATTTTAACATAGAGTGAACAACCACCAAAGTAGAAATTGAGAAAGTAGTCGGTATAACAGAAATTGCCAGGAAACAGGCCGAAGGGTATGCCTATATCAAGCCTTGATTATATGTCCTATGGAGAGGGAAGTGATAAACTTCCCTTTTGTAACTTGATCATGCAGCAATGAAAAAAGAGGGGTCCGAGACCCAGCAATAAAGGGGGCGAATAAGATCGATGGAAGGAACTGTAGATTCTCATACACATGTTTCATTACTTCCGTTTGAAGGGTTGGAGAGTATGGCGCTGGCCGGGGTGAGGAAGATTATTGGCTGCTCCATATTTTTCGGGGCAAAACATGCGGAAACACTCTTTGATCATTTTCAGCAGATGTTAACTCTTTCCATGAGTAATGCCGCCAAAAATGGCATCAAGCTTTTCCTTGCCGTCGGCATTCACCCCATGGGGACACCGGAGGACTGGCCCAGGGTAGTCGACGCTCTTCCATCCTACCTTAAAATGAGCGGTGTCATCGGTTTCGGCGAAATCGGGCTGCATGAGGGGAACAAGCGGGAGCAGGAGGTCCTGCGGGAGCAATTGAAGGTTGCCAGGGAATATGGGGTTCCGGTGATCATTCATACTCCGCCCCAGCAGAGGGTGGAAATTACCGAAAAAACAATTGAAATTGCCGCTGCCGTCGGGATGGAACCCGGAAAAATGATCATCGATCATGCCAATTTAGATATTGTTGACTTAATCGAAGACTTTGGGGCCATTCCTGGGCTCACCATCCGTCAGGAGGGGCTCACTCCCCATCTTTTGCTGAATCATCTGGAACGCTTCCAACGAGGTGTCCTGAATAGCGATTACAGCAATCTAAAACCCAATGATCCCCTGAGCGTCCCCAAGACCGTGCGGTACCTAGAACTGAATGGAGCTCCACCGGAAATCATTGCTCGAATTGCGAGATACAACGCTGAGGAATTTTTCGGCATTTAAACGACTAGCGATATGACTTATTACCGAGTCATAGTGTTTAAATACCTACTAAATGTCAAATCCACGGTTAAGGAGAGAAGAGTGTGCCCAACAAAATTGACCAAGCATTCTCTCCTGTAAATGCTGATCAACCAAGAGGATTTCCTTCTACACCCTCCTTTTTTGGGTGGTAGCCCTTGGGTTTATCCATCGGGTAA
>NZ_BDGJ01000073.1:0-13302 GCF_002207765.1 Calderihabitans maritimus | reverse complement strand
ATGGTCAGAAGGCTTAACCCCATCCTGCGGGGGTGGATTAACTACTTCCGCATAGCGAACTGTAAGAGAGTACTTCGCGAACTCATGGGATGGATACGCCGACGGCTAAGAATGAAGAAGATGCTGGAATGGAAAACCTGGAAGGCGCTTCATAAAGCCCTTCGGCGTCGAGGTTATAAGGGGGAATTTGAGAAAATATCCATGCGAAGATGGAGAAACTCAGCCAGTCCTCTCATCTCGATGGCCCTTCCAAACACCTGGTTTGACGAAATCGGTTTAATTAACCTCGAAAGATATGAGGTTGGCATCTTGCATCGTTATTATGAAAGCTAACGACTGAGGTTTACCAGGAGCCGTGTACGTGGCCCGTACGCACGGTTCTGTGAGAGGGACAGCGCTAGACTGATCACCTAGCGCTGCCCTACTCGATAATGGTATTTATGGCATTTATAACTAAGCATCTTTCATAATGTCAAAGCGAGTAATACCAAGGATTTTTAGGGGTAAAAAAAGGACTTCACCCCTAAATTGGTCGAATTGTACAAGTGGCCAAAAACAGAACCAAAGGAGTGAAGCCACTTGTATATTCGACAACAAATCCTGTTTTCCCTCGAAGATGTTTTAGAAATGTAATGCGAACATCGTTTGGCAAAGGTTTTTTCCACCCAGAAACTAGGTCTTACTTTACAACAAGCGAAAGGCGGTAGAACGATTATTTGGTCGATTAAAAGATAATTTGGGGCTAGAAACCGCGCTTAAAGTCCGTGGCATCAAGAAAGTAAAAGCTCATATAATTTTATGCTGTATAACCTTGGTTGCTGCAGTAATTGCGGTGAATACCCCGGTTAAAGCGCAAAAAGCTGCGTAAGCGAAGGATATTATCACTAGTCAATCAATTCACTTTTGCTAGGGGGTGATGTCTGCCTTTTTAGGAATTCCGTACGAACCATAGTAAAACTGTTTCAGATATTTGACTTAGATTTTAAAATTAGCTAGGTTAAGCTTACTGATAGCCTTTGTATCTTGTTAGAAAAACTTAATTAAAAGGACCTTAGAATAGTAAATATGCCATGTATGTCAGAACAAATGTTTTCAAAGACAAAAAGGTAATACATAACCCGCTTGTATATTATCTCCGGTTGATGGTTTAACGGCAAAGTGCGATAGGGAAAAGTAGCTAATCCTAGGATTCCGGGTGTTAAAATTAAGATCAAAAAGGAAGGAATTTTGAGAAATGTGTCGAATATAAGTCAAAACTCCGACAACGTTTTCATTAAATTTTTTATACTAAGAATTGAAAACGTTTGCAATATAATGATTGCATTAGATTGGTCGCTTAGTTAGCGGGAGGGAGTAATGTATCTTGCTTGAAAGTAACTTAGCGGACTTGTTGAAAGGGAAAGTAAAGGCTATGCTAGGTATCACAGGTACAGAGAAATTATCTTCTACCTCTGATGACATTTGGTCAACATACTTCACTCTGAGAAGGGAATTTCCCGACTGGCTTGAGGAGTTTTACGAAATGGCAGGGATGGGAGCTCAGATACCGAGAAAACTTTACCTGAAATTGGGTATCAATACTCGCAGTAAATTGGTAGATCTGCTGCGGGAGAGTGAGTACCGACTTTATTCGGGTGCAGGCGACTCCTCGGGTAAGGACCAATTACGCCGCGTGCTTCTTATGAGTAGACCTATAAACGGCAAGCTGATCCTGATGGCGGCCCGATACTACGCGGAAAAAATAAAACAGGCAATGCTCTTGTGTCAATCAGTGACGCAATTCAGTGAAGTTGGCAGCCTAAGGCGCGAAGAATTGTGGCATGATGACCTGGACTTCTTGGTGGCCACGCAGGAGCCGGACCGGACAACGACCTGGATAAAAAATCTACCGTTTCTTTATTCTGGATCTAAGGTGCGGAGGCGGGGGCGGGTAAAACAATTACAACTTATCCATTATAGTGGAGTTCCCATCCATTTTTACATAGTGTCACCGGCGGAATATCCATTCTACTTACAATTTTTGACCGGTCCAAAGGAGCACAATGAAGAACTGCAGGCGCGGTGTCCCGATTACGGTAGCGAGAGATTTATAACAAAAATCTCGGAAGAAAGAGAGGTTTATGAGAGGGCAGGAGTTGCATACGTTGAGCCGCCTATTCGGGCAAGAGGGATAGAAGCTGGAGTACCAACGGGCAGGTTAATTACTAGAGAGGATATTAAAGGAGATTTACATCTGCATTCTAACTGGAGCGATGGATTGGATGGGGTGCTACAGATGGCAGAGCAAGGCCAATCTATGGGCTACCAGTACATGGGTGTTTGCGATCACTCTCCTTTGCATGCTTCAGCAGGCGGTATTTCGCATGACAAGCTAGAGGAACAGATAGAATTTATTCGGAAGTGTCAAAACAAGGTGCGTATCCGATTATTGGCAGGATGCGAGGTAGATATCCGGGAAGACGGAAGCTTGGACCGACCCCTTAGCTTGCTGGAGAAACTTGATTTGGTTGTGGCCTCAATACACTATCCTTACAGCCAGGACAAAGAGACCATTACCAAGAGGATAATCCGGGCTCTGGATACCGGGCTGGTTGATATACTGGCGCATCCTACGGGTAAAAAATCTTTTGGCGGCCCGCCCTCATATCACGTAGATATGGAGGCGGTATTCAAGGCCGCTGTCCGTAACGAAACAGCGGTAGAAATCAACTGTTTTCCCGACCGGGATGATCTTTCAGCAGAACTGGCCTCTTTAGCACGAAAAATGCAGGTTAAGTTAGTGATTAACACCGATGCCCATCATCGGGGGCAGATGGATTTTATGTGGTTAGGTGTTTCTACTGCCAGAAGGGCTGGTTTGACTAGCAATGACGTACTTAATACAAGGGATTTTGAAAGCTTTTGGGTGGAATTAAAGAAAAGACGATTGAAGCGGCACCACCGTCTGGAATGAACCTTTAGTTGGGGGGGTGGTGACATTGATTAGACATATTAACGCCTACGACAGGGCGGTACAAAGTATCAAAGCCGACATCTTTCAAATGGGCAAGATGGTCAGCAACTCCTTGAAGAATGCTTTAGAAGCCTTGGCCCAGCAGGACATGGGATTGGCGCAAAAGGTCATTCTCGGAGACGATAAGATCGATGATATGGACTATGACATCGAAAACAAGGCCCTGGAATTGATAGCCCTGCAACAACCATCCACCAGAGATCTGCGGGTATTGTCCAGCGCCCTTCGCCTCACCAAAGAACTGGAACGGATTGGGGATTATGCAGTAAACATTGCCGAAACCGCCCGGATTTTAGCTGGTCAGAGAGAATATTTTAAACCTTTGATAGATATAGGCCGCATGGGAACACTTGCTATGTCCATGTTAGAAAAGGGGTTAGAGGCATATGTGGAAGGGGACCTGCAAAAAGCGAAAGAAGTGATGTTGGCTGATGACCGGGTTGATGAGTTGTTTAACCACCTGTTTACAGAACTTTTAAATATTATGAAAACCCGGGAGGAACATGTAGACCAGGCCATGTACCTTTCTTTAGTGGCCCGGTACCTGGAGCGCGTTGGGGACCACTCTGTAAACCTGGCTGAAATGGTTTTCTACATGATTAAGGGAGACCGCAGGCCTTTCCGGGGACATCGGCCCAGCCCGGCAGATTGAGAGAGGAGTTGAAGTAGCATGGAGATAGCAACAATATTAATAGGATTATTTGGTGGCCTTGGAATTTTCATCTATGGGATGAACATAACCTCGGAAGGATTGCAAAAAGTGGCTGCTCACCGAATGAAAACAGTGCTGGGCACCTTGACCAATAACCCGGTTTCAGGGGTATTGGTGGGGATTATTATTACCGTTTTACTGCAGAGTAGCAGTGCCACAACGGTTTTATTGGTGGGCTTCGTAAGCGCTTCCTTAATGAGTTTGGGTCAGGCCCTGGGCGTCATGCTGGGATCGGCTGTGGGAACAACCTTGACTGTCCAGTTAATCGCCTTTAAAGTCACCGACTATGCCCTTCTACTAGTTGGTATCGGGGTGGCTATGGGGCTGTTTTCTCGGAAACAAAAGTACAAGCACATCGGGCAAGCCATCCTGGGTTTTGGTTTTGTGTTTTACGGTATGAAGGTCATGGCTTCCGCTGTATACCCACTAAGGTCCTATCAGGCCTTTGTTGACATATTAGTCGGTCTTTCTGACAACCTGTTCCTGGCCTTGGTGGTTTCAGCGATATTTACAGCAATTATTCAAGGAAGTGCTGCCAGCATCGCCCTAATTATGACCCTTACCGTGCAAGGGGTCCTTGCATTGGAGACGGCTATTTCGATGACGCTGGGCGCCAATATTGGGACGACGGCCACTGGACTGTTAGCCAGTATCAAGTCATCCCGAGAGGCAAAAAGGGTTGCTGTTGCCCACTTGATTTTTAAACTAGCGGGAGCCTTAGTCTTTATGCCCTTTTTAGGACCTTTTAAGGCGCTTGTAGCAATGACTTCTGCCGATGCGGGGCGGCAGATAGCAAATAGCCATACGATATTTAACGTCATAAACATGTTGCTGTTCTTGCCGTTTACCGCCCGGTTGGCTGATTTCATGACATGGTTAATACCAGATGCAGAACAGGAGGAAAAAGTGGCCAAATTCTTAGATGAGAGGGTGCTGGATGTACCGGACCTAGCTCTTGAACAAACTAAAAATGAGATTTTAAGGATGGCTAAGCTCGTCCGGGAAGAGATGCTGGGAGAGGTAATGGAACTTCTGCGTACCGGGGACGAAAAGTTGATAGAAAGGATCAATGAAATGGAAAAAACGATTGACTTCTTATATTCGGCTGTTACCCGGTATTTGGTCAGCCTGGCCCAGCAAAACCTAATTAAAGACCAGTCCGAGCAGGAGGTTAAGCTGTTATATATTTGCAACGACCTGGAACACTTGGGAGATGTCATCATAGCTATTTCCCGAATTGCTCGAAAAATGAAACAGAGAGGGCTACAGATTCCGGAGGAAGGTTGGGGAGAACTTTCTGCCATGTACTGGCAAGTTGTAAATAACTTTAGTTTGGCTATAGAAGCGTTTGCCAACGACGACAAAAAGACCGCCAGTGACGTTATTAAAGCTCGACCAGAAACCCTACGGATGGAAAAATCGCTTAGGTATTCTCATTTCCAAAGGCTGACTAGCGATAAGAGGGACTTCCTGGAGATAAGTGCCGTTTACGAGGACCTCATCAATTACATGTTGCAGATTAATCACCACTCTGTAAGTATTGCTCAGGCAGTAATGGGAATTGTGTAGATATAAACAACTTTTTGAAAATTTAAGCAGGAAATTTGAATAAGATGTCGAAACATAAAAAGCAAACGTTTGTAAAATTTAAATTAACTTTAATGTATTAGTAAAGAGGGGCATGAGAGCTCATTAAGACCATTGTAGAATTGTGCGGGGCTTTTATTTATAGGATTACAGTTTCTCGTGTCTTTTTAGAAAAAGGGGACCATAAGCAAGCGGTAGTAGATAGAATGCTGCTGGTAACCAAAGAACTCAATTGCATCCGGAATACCCTGGCTGGGGCTATTAAGACTAAAAATACGGTAAATATTGACGTTGCATATGAGAAACACAGTCCTGTTATGTCACCTTCCTTTTAGGCACCAGTTCTGGAAGCGATTATTAAGTCTTACATGGAGTGGGGCTATGGATTGTTATTATGAATGATTCGGATATGGACACGCCCTCTGGCAAGATGTTGATGGAAAAAGGGTGAAGGGTGTAATCCTGGTCAATACCGTTGGCGAGAATGTCGTTCTCAGGTTCAAGGGGAGGGTATCCCTGCTGTTCTTGTTAACAATGTTTTAATGTTTTGGATCTAGAAGGTAAATGGTACATAATTACGGAAGATTACCAAGGGACCTATAAAACAACTATGCACCTATCCGTTTGGAAAAAGGCAATATGATGAGAGTGGACACCGGGCCATAAAGGAATTTCGTGAGGCTGTGGTTAGGCCTAGTGCGGTTTTTGCATCAGCCACATGATGACGATTGGGGCGATGAAGGCCATGTGGAAAGCGGGGCTCAATATCCCAGAAGATATTGCGGTGATGGGTTTTGATGATATTCAATTTGCGATTCTGGTTTACCCGGACCTTTCGAAGGTTCGTACGAGGAAAGACGAGATGGGTTCGCTGGCGATGAGACACTGCAAACGATAATCGACGGGAATGATATTTTGGCGAAAAAACGGTTTTGCTTACGGAGCTGGGGCCGAGGTTGGACCTAAACATACCATTTAAAAACCAAGACTGGAGGTGATAGCTCGGTATTATTCATTAGTACCAATTTTAAACAATGCAGACAGCAGGAAAAACGATAAAGGGGGATAGTTTATGACAAGGTTAAAATTCCTCGGAGTGGCAATCTTGTTGGTCGCTGGCGTATTTTTAAGCGGGTGCGGGCAACAGCAGGCAGGACAATCGGTTAAATCCGAACCTCAAAAGACGGAAACAGTAGTGATTAAGGTAGACTCCAAAGGCTCTCCCGCTGACAGCACCAGGGGCACAAATATTGCGGACGCAGCTAAAGAACTCAACCAACTCTTGGAGGCCAAAGGGGATAACAGGAGAGTTAAAGTTGAAGTGAACCACGTTTCTGCGGGTAGCGATGAAGAATATAATAAAAAGTTTATCTTGGCTTGGCAATCGGGTGGGGGTGCCGATATCCGGGCAATCAGCCATGCCGATGTGGCTATGATGGCCAAAGGGGGCTACATCCTCCCGTTGGATGATTTGCTAAGCAATTCTGAGTACGCCGACTTTGTTAAGGATATTTATCCCACGCTTTGGGAAGCGGCGAAATATGCCGGAAAGACGTGGGCGGTACCCCAGGATACTGAGTCTCGTCCGGTTTACTTCCGAAAAGACGCCCTAAGAAAAATGGGTTGGTCTGAGGATCAAATTAACCAGCTGCCCGAAAAAATTAAAAGGGGAGAGTTTACCCTGGCAGATATGACCGCCCTGGCGAAAGAAGCCGTGGAGAAAGGCGTCGTAAAGTATGGTATTTTCCACCGGCCGAGCAACGGGCCTTACTTTGTCATGCAAGTTTACAACTTTGGCGGGAAAATATACAACCCCGTCACCGACAAGCTGGTACTTGACAAGAAGGCGGTCTTAAAGACCCTCCAGTACCATTACGACCTGACCCAAAATGCCAAGGTCACGCCGGAAGGGATGACTTCCATGGAGTGGAGAATGCTGCATAAATCTTTTGTGGAAGGGGATGTTCTCTTCTGGTATGGAGGTACATGGCACTGGGGTGAATATCAGAAGGTTCCCTACCATGAAGAGTTAGGAGAGTTGACGGAAGAGTATATGTTCGAGAACATCGGATATGCCCTGGTTCCGGCTGCGGAGAAGGGCGGAAGACCCATCACCCTTTCTCAACCATGGGTTTATACCATTAACAGTAATACAAAATATCCGGACTTAGCCTTTGCGTTGATTGCTATTGCGTCAAAACCGGAATATAATGCCAAGCATGCCATTGAGTCGGGGCACCTGGCTATCAGCCCCTCTGTGGCCGAAAGCCCGACTTATCAGAGCAGCGAATTTCTGGCGGACGTCCAGTACCAGTTGGAGTACACTACTACCCAGCCCACCCATCCGGAATATGGTAAATTCAAGTCTGGTCTTTACAAAGCAATTCAGGCCGTGGAACTTGGTAAGCAAAAGCCGGAAGAGGCGCTCAATTGGCTAGAAGATCAGTTGAAAAATGACCTGGGGGACGCTCTGGAAGTAATTGAGTAGCAGTGAGATGTAGGGGGGACATCTCCCCCCGTTTTTTCTACCTAAATTAGTCACGGCAGAGGAGGTGCTTACGTGGAGTTACAAGACACTACGGTATTGGACGGCGTTGTCGGTAGAACAGGCAAATCAAGTATCCACCGGTTTGTTACTCTCTTGCCCTTTTTAGGTCCTTTTTTGGTGCTGATCATACTATTTTTCTTTGTACCCGTCCTATTGACTGCGATACTTTCGTTTACCGGGATGGATTACACGCTCCGTTGGAATTTTATTGGGGTGGAAAACTATTTAAGATTATTTCATGATGCAGTTATTTTGCAAGTGGCCTTGAACACCTTAAAATACGTTTTCTTCACTCTTATTTTCAATGTGGGGTTCGGCTTTGTTCTGGCGGTGATGACAACATATTTTGTCAAGAATGAAAATATTAGTCTAATTTTTCGTACAATCTGGTTGTTGCCAAGGATGACTCCTGCCGTTGTTTATGCCCTACTATGGATCTGGTTCTTGGATCCTACCGAGTACGGCATGCTAAACGCACTGATGTCTTTTCTGGCGGGGGCTCCACCACAAAACTGGTTACTGGAGCATCCCATGACGGTTGTGGTTCTGTCCAACGGCATGATCGGTGCCTCTCTTGGTATGGTAGTGTTTTCTGCTGCCATTAAGTCCATCCCCGATGATTACTATCGGGCAGCCATGGTGGATGGAGCTTCTGACTGGGCTATTATCAGGTACATTATCGTTCCTTTTTTAAAATGGCCTATCATGTTCATGACCATTTGGCAAACCCTTTCTTTACTTACCTCGTATGAATACATCCTTTTAATTACCGATGGCGGACCTTTGTATGAAAGTGAAGTTTGGTCCCTGTTGGCCTATCACAAAGCCTTTGCCAATTTTGAATTCGGCTATGGTGCTGCTATTTCCATGGTGCTGGTTATAATCGGTACAGCTATCACACTTTTAATGCTCAGGCTCTTTGGGTATCAGGACATGATTAACAAGGGAAGAATCAATATCTGAGGTGGGAAAAGTTATGAACAACGGGAAAACCGAAATCTACCTGAGGACTACGTGGATTGAAAAATTCCGGTTGCTGTTACCAAGATTGATTGTCTACGTGTTTTTGGTTTTAACCGCCCTGCCACTTGTTGTGGCCTATGCTTGGCTTTTGCTGAGTTCTTTTTCCGCGGAACAAGCCTTCGGGCTTATACCCAAAAATTTTACCTTGGAAAACTGGCGTTTCCTCTGGTCCCAGGTTCAGATCGGTACCAAAGTGTTTCAGAGTATCTGGCCCATTACGCTGAACACCATTTTGCTGGCAGGGAGTATAACTGTATTGGAGCTAATAATAAGTCTATTGGCCGGTTTTGCCCTTTCCAGGATAAATTTTGCTGGGAAGGATCTAATAATGAAAATGACCATCTTGCTACATGCTTTTCCCGGTGTGGCGCTGTTAATTGCTTTGTACTACGTGTTAAATGCGGTTGGGTTGCTGGACCGATTGATAGGGGTTGTTCTTGTCAAGGTTGCCTTGGAGTTGCCTATGGCTACATGGATGATAAAGGGATTTTTTGACGAAATCCCATGGGATGTTGAATGGGCTGCGTATGTAGATGGTTGTACACGGCTTCAGGCATGGTACAAGGTCATTCTTCCCCAATTGAAACCGGGTATTGCGGCGGTGGCTATTTTTGCTTTTCTTTCCGGTTGGTCTGAGTTCATTTACGCGTATACTTTCCTGTTTAGCGCGGAGAATTATACCTTATCCGTGTACTTGAAAAACCTCATCGGTGACTTCAAGTACCTGGACTATGGCCTGCTAACCGCATCGGCGCTATTTTACATGTTGCCGACGATAGTCTTTTTCCTACTATCCCAAAAGTCTCTGATGAAAGTTTCCTTCGGAGGGGTTAAGGGGTAGAAAGATGTAGGTCGATACAATCGTTTCACGGAGGCGATAAAAGATGAGGGTACAACTGGTTGACGTTACCAAAAAATTCGGGGGATTTATAGCAGTTGATAACTTGAACATGACCATCGAAGACGGAGAATTTGTTGCGCTGCTTGGCCCGAGTGGTTGCGGTAAAACTACTACCTTACTTATACTGGCGGGGATCTACAGGCCGAGTTCCGGACATGTGATATTTGACAACCGGATTGTCAACGATGTTCTGCCTAAAGACCGTAATTTGGGGATGTGTTTCCAAAGTTATGCTCTTTATCCCCATATGACCGTATTTGAAAACATTGCGTTTCCTCTTAAGCTTCGCAAGATTCCAAGGGGAGAAATCGTCAAAAAAGTTCGAAGAGCGGCTGAAGTGGTAGAAATTCAGCATTTATTAGATAGAAAACCGGCTCAACTATCGGGAGGGCAGCAGCAGCGGGTATCGCTGGCAAGGGCATTGGTCAAGGAGCCGGGATTGATGTTGCTGGATGAACCTCTGTCCAATTTGGATGCCCGGTTAAGGATTACTATGCGTGCTGAGATTAAAAGGTTGCAGAAGAATTTAGGCATCACTATGGTCTTTGTTACTCACGATCAGACGGAGGCCATGAGCATGGCTGATCGAATTGCCATTATGGATCAGGGGAGATTGCAGGACTACAGTACGCCAGAAGAGCTTTATAACAGGCCAAAAAATTTATTTATTGCCAATTTTATTGGTAACCCTCCTATGAATTTCGTTAATGTGACCTGTGTCCAGGAAGGGGGCAGTATGCACCTGCGCGGTCCCGGTATTAACCTGGAACTCCCGGACTATTTGGTGGAACGTATTGGCCGAAGGATTAGAACTCAGGATGTAGTACTTGGGGTGAGGCCGGAAGATATTACTTTAAGCGGAAGAGCAGAGAACTGTATTCAGGGAGAAATATATCTGACAGAACCATTGGGCAGAGATATGTTGGTAGACGTGCGATTTGGCAATGAGAGGTTCAAAGTGTTGGCTCCCCAGAAATTCCGGGGTCAAATTGGGGAACCAGTTAATATGTATTTAAAACTTGATAAGATACATTTGTTTGACAAAAAGGATGGCTTTAACTTGCTCTATTAGAGCTAACCAAATACTGCGAATCAAAAGGAAAGGGGTTCCCCCAATGAATATCAAGGGAATTGGTGTTAACGCGGACTCGTCAAGTATTGACGGCGACCTACATAGTCTAATAAGTCAGTTAGATTATTTTGCCGGACTAGGGATTGATTACGTAGAAATACCGGTCCATGGTCTAGATATAATTATGAATGGCCGCCTTAATAAGAAAACAGTTTCCGCAGTCAAAAAAATTCTTTGGAATTTCGATCTTAAATATACTGTGCACGCTCCTGACAAGGTTAACTTGATGGATCGAGATGACCCACTTACCCACCACATGGGGTTAGAGGCTACCATTCAATTTGCTGGTGAAATAGGAGCAGAAATAGTAGTGTATCACAGTAGCTATACCTATTTGAATAGAGATGTTGCGGTAGAAAATATAGCGCAGCACGGTGAGCCGACAGAAGACCAGCGATACTGCCAGTTGATGGAGGTTGAAATAAATAACTTGAGGCATATAGGTGAATATGCTTCAGCTGTTGGGGTAACCGTCGCAATCGAAAACAATTTTTTAAAGGGCAGCGGCAATCTATATACTTACGGGATTTACCCTGAAACCTTGCGTGACATCATCGTACAAGTCAATCATCCCAATGTAGGAATTTGTTATGATTTTGGCCACGGTTACCTTGCCGCCAAACAATACGGTTTTGACCTAATAGATGGAGTTGAGACAGTAGCGCCGTATCTGACCCACATCCATGTCCACGATAATTTCGGGAGAAGTGGGGTGGACTCCCGGAATATCGAGCGCATTCCTTTTGGTATTGGTGACCTTCACCTGCCGATAGGATGGGGCGAAATTCCTTACTCCAAAATACTTCCTAAGTTGAACAATTATACCGGAGTTTTTATGATGGAGATTCACCCGAGGTTTCATACGTATTTAGGTGAGATCATTAGGGATATCAGGAAGCAGCTGGCAACGTTGAAAAGTTAGGTGAGGTGTTGTTAATTATTCCCAAAATTGTATAGACCCAGTTTCGTTCATAAGTCTACAGTTTTTTGATGAGTTGTCCGAGGGTATTTTGCTGCTATCGAAGAGACTAGAGACATAGTGAGAAGCGTAATCCAAGGTGATAACAGGCATAGCACCGATAGCTTGATGATAAAAACCTTTGTAATGCTTTAGAGCTTCCATTGGTGTCTTTCCTTCCATATTGGAATCGAGGTCAGTTAAAAGATATTGACAGGATTCGTAAACGTTTGTACACTAAAAAGTGGTAACGTTTGCAAACTCTTTTATAAGGAGGAACGGTGCGTGACGGTAACCATCAAGGACATTGCGAAAAGAGCTGGTGTGTCCTATTCTACCGTCTCCCGCGCGCTGAATAACCGGCCGGAGGTTAATGAAAAAACTCGACGGGAGATTCAGAAGTTGGCTGAGGAAATGGGATACAGGCCCAACGCCATTGCTAGAGGGCTCGTAACTCAAAAGACTGGAACCCTGGGTCTGGTGATACCTGATATAACCAACCCCTTTTTCCCCGAAGTGGCCCGGGGTGCCGAAGAAGAAGCAGACAGGCGCGGATATAATGTTTTTCTTTGTAATACTGCCTGGGACTTGGAAAAGGAACAACGTTATCTAGAGGCTCTGGTAAGTAAGCGTGTGGATGGTATCATCCTTTCCTCGGCCAGTGAAGACAGCGAGTATGTAGCTAGGTTGGCCCGAAGCGGGCCTCCCCTGATACTAATCAACCGGGTATTGAAGCAGGTGAATACCAACTACGTGGTAATTGATAACATAAGGGGAGCTTACATGGTGGTAGAGCACCTGCTTGACTTGGGGCACAGGCGGATTGCGTATATCGGAGGGCCCGAGAAACTGGAACCAAGCCGGGAACGGTTTGAGGGTTACCGCCTAGCGCTGGCAGCAAGAGGGGTAGATATAGATCCCTTATTAGTCCGGTATGGTAAGTTTAAAAAAGAAGATGGTTACCGAAATGCGTGCGTACTTCTTGAAGATCCGGCGCTGCGACCCACGGCCATTTTTGCTGCCAACGACATCTTGGCTCTTGGAGTTATTCAAGCGGCCAGAGACTTGGGTTTGCAGGTGCCTGAACAACTGTCCGTAGTAGGCTTTGATGATATTCCCTTTGTGTCTTACGGCGAGATCCGGTTGACTACGGTGGCTCAGCCTAAGTATGCTATGGGCGAGATGGCGGCAAAGATTCTTTTGGACGAGATACAGAACGCCAGCAAGCAACAGAAGAAACACGTTGTTTTACAACCGGAGTTGGTGATACGCAACAGCAGCGGTCCACCGCTCCAGTAGCCAACGAAAAATTTTTACCATAGCTTGCAAATGTTTGCAAGCTCAAAACTAATAATAAGCATTCCTGTAATAAAGTGAGATAAGAGTTGCCAAATAAAAAACCTCCTGGTAAAAGTAATAAAGAAACAA
>NZ_BDGJ01000072.1 GCF_002207765.1 Calderihabitans maritimus | reverse complement strand
TGATATTTGACCCGCCGGAAGGGAACCCTTTTATCCCTTCCGGTGGATACGTACAGGGAGCAAATTTGAGCCTAGCGGAAGGGAATGACCCGTTATTAAAGTATGTAGACTTTTCCGATGTGCATGTAGCGGTAACCCGAAAAATTGGTAACCTTCCCGGTGGAAAGGTATTGGTAAGAAACGACCTTACTCCCCTTATCATGGTGGGAGCCTTGGGCAAGGCCAGGGTGGCGGTTTTCGGATTCGACCTTCACCAGTCGGACTTGCCTTTGCGGACTGCCTTTCCCATCCTTATGCAAAATATGCTGACCTGGTTGTTACCCCAGTGGGTAAGCGGCGGCGATCAACTGTTTACCGGAGAGACGGTAGTAATAAATACCGTTCCCCAGGCGGAAAGATTGCTAGTGAAAAAACCCGGCGGCAGGACAATCGAGTTGCCCGTTAGTGCCAATACCCGGTTTCAAGACACCGATGAGGCAGGAGTGTATACGGTAGTGCAGGAATGGGAAGACGGGAAAATTATTCGTCATTTTGCCGTTAATACGAGACGAGGCCGGGAAGCAATTATTCGTCCCCGGGAGATCGAACTCCCTGTGAACCGAGTAACGACGGACCGCAGCCAAAGGCTGACTAATAAGGAATTGTGGCGTTACGGGGCATGGCTGGCCCTGCTGGTATTGGTTTTGGAAGGGTGGGTGTATGCTCGTGGGTATTAGCTTCACTCATCCTTATGTTTTACTGCTTTGGCCGGTAATCCTCTATTTGGTTTTCAACTGGTGGAAAAAAGGGCATCAGCTACATGGGGTTCGGCTGAAGGCAGCCCTTGCTCTGCGCTTTTTTATGGTTACGTGCTTGTTGCTCGCTCTGGCCGGACTTGAATTCGAGTATGTAATAAACCGTCAGGCAGTTGTTTTCGCCGTAGATGTCTCGGCCAGTACAGAGGAAGTTAAAAAAGAGGCAGAAACATGGATTAAGCAGGCGATAGCAGTTAAAGGGAATTCTGACTGGGCCGGAGTAATAGCTTTCGGCGGGGAGGCGATGGTGGAACAACCGGTTTCTCCGGAATTACAATTCACCAGGCTGGAAACGCTCCCTTCACCTCATGCCACCGACATAGCCGCAGGCTTGAGGTTGGCCGGTGCCCTGCTGCCCGGGAACGCAAGAAAGCGGGTAGTGTTGATTTCCGACGGCCGCCAGACTACAGGCGACGCCGTGGAAGCCGCGAAAGCTTTGAAAAATCAGGGAGTGAGGGTGGATGTTGTTCCATTAAAGGTGTCCCGCGAAAGAGAAGTGCTGGTATCCCGTCTGGAAGCACCGGAGTATTCCCGCCAGGGGGAGGTAGTGGAGCTGAAAGCGGTAATTGAGAGTTCCTTTGCCACTGGCGCGGTGTTGAGGTTCTTTGCCGGCAGAAATATGATTTTAGAGCAGGCGGTCAGCCTACAGGCGGGAGAAAATACTTTTTCGGTTGGAGTTAAGGAAAACACTCCGGGGTTTCGGGTGTTTCGCGTCGTTATTGAACCTTTCGTTGACAGCAATTACAGGAACAACGAGGCGGCGGCCTTTACCAGGGTGCAGGGGGTACCGCGAATACTGCTGGTGGAAGGAGACGGAGGGGAAGGAAAGCTCTTGGGGAAGGCTCTGGCGGCCGCGGGATTTCAGGTTGATTTGGTAACTGCGGAGAGGGTTCCCCGTACCCTGGCGGAATTCAAGCAATACGCAACGGTGGTTCTGGCCAACGTACCGGCTTCCGCTCTAGGCGAACGGGTTATGCAAACCATGCGTATCGCCGTTCGCGATTTGGCAATGGGATTGGTAATGGTAGGCGGAGAGGATTCCTTCGGTCTGGGCGGCTATTTCAAAACTCCGGTTGAGGAAGCCCTCCCCGTTTATATGGATTTGCGTCATAAGGAGGAAGTACCGAGCCTGGGATTGGTGCTGGTCATAGATAAGTCAGGCAGTATGTCCGGGGGTACTGGCGGTGTGAGCAAGATGGAATTAGCCAAAGAGGCGGCCATTCAAGCTACCGAGATCCTCGGCCCTCAAGACCGAATTGGGGTGGTGGCCTTCGACGGACGGGCCGGCTGGGTGGTTCCGCTGCAGAAGTTGGACGACCTGCGGGAAATTCAGAATTTGATAGGCACCATCCGGGCGAGCGGCGGTACGGATATTTACCCGGGGTTGAACCTGGCCTACGAGGCGTTGAAGGACGCTAAAACCAGGCTTAAACACATCATTCTTTTGACTGACGGCCGGTCGGCAACTTCAGGAGATTACCAGCGTCTGGCGGAGGAAATGAAAAAGTATAAAATCACTCTGTCCACAGTAGCCGTGGGCGATGACGCCGATACGTTTCTGCTGTCTCAGTTGGCGGAGTGGGGACAGGGAAGATATTACTTTACCGATGATATTGAGAGCATTCCCCGTATTTTAACCCGGGAGACTATGCTGGCCGCCCGCACTTATGTCGTGGAGGAAACTTTCACCCCGAAGATTGGTTCCAATAGTCCCCTGGTGGAGAGTTTGAGATCCGGAGTTCCCGCTCTCGATGGTTACGTCGCCGTATCACCCAAAGAAACGGCGGAGGTATCGTTGGTCACCCACCGGGACGATCCACTGCTGGCGCACTGGCAGTACGGACTGGGACGGACGGTGGCCTATACCAGCGATGCCGCCGGCCGCTGGTCGTCCCGGTGGGTCGGCAGGGCGGGATTCGCTCGCTTCTGGGCAGACCTGGTTACCTGGACCCTGCCTAGGGATGATACCGGACTCATCAGTGTGGATACCCGGTTGGTGGGAAACCGGATGGAAATCACCGCGGAAGTTCCCTTTGGGACGGAGGAAAGCAGGGTGGCGGAAGCAACCATCGTGGGGCCGGAGCTGGAAGGGGAGAGAGTTCTCCTGGAACCGGTTGGTCCCGGGAGATTTAAAGGAGAATTTCCTAGCTTTGATCCTGGCGTATACTTGATTCAGGTGGTCCTGAGGGAGGGTGAGAAAGTAATTGCAGCCCAAAGTACAGGTTTAGCAATACCTTATTCGCCGGAATTTAGAATGAGGGGAACGGATCCAGACTTTCTCCACGCGATAGCTGAAGCGGGAGGCGGTGCGGTGATTTCCGAACCCCGGGAGGCCTTTGCCACCAACCTGGCACCGGTACGGGGCCGGACTGATTGGTGGCCGTTCTTCTTAATGTTGGCTGCCTTTCTCCTGCCCTTTGATGTTGCCGTCAGGAGACTCTGGTTCAGTAAAGAAGATTGGTGGCGACTGCGAGGCTTCCTGGCGGAGAGGTTGAGCAACGGGGAAAAAGTGGAGGATAGGTCTGATGAGACCATTGGCAGGCTTAAACGGAGAAAATCAGAGGTAGCCAGAGCTAAAGAGACCCTTAGGATGAAAGTTTCCACAGAAGAAATTAAAAAAATTCAAGGAACACCGGAGACTCAGACGCAACATGGTGGACAACTGCCGGAGCAGCGAGAAGATTTTACCAGTAAGTTATTGGCGGCGAAGAAAAGATGGCGGTAGTTATTTGGACAGTAAGTATCTGAAGTGAATATTAAATGGGGGTTGAGGGTTTAATATTAACGGGAGAAAGCATCAAGACGCTCAGAAGGGATGAAGGATGGACAGTACCCTTTTGGCAGGTATATTCGGTTTGGTAGGCTCGATAATTGGTGGGTTATGCAGTTACTACGGTATCAAGAAAGCGACTGACGATAACATTAGAGCTCAACAGGTTAGAATTAAGCAGGAAAAAGACCTGAATAAAAAGGCAAGTGCACGGATAATCTATATTGACCTGTTTACCGCCATAAGGGAGATAATTAGAGTTAGAAGAGGAGACCGGGGCGCACCCCATAATATTTCGGCAGCCAGGGATTTTTCCGTCCACATAGCCAACTTGAGCAACCATTTATCTTTTGAGGAAATGGTGCTGATCAACAAACTTTACGGTCTGGTTGAGAAGATCCGGCTGGATATAATTAACAGTAGCTTCATCAGTAGCCCCGATGAAAAGATTAGATTTAGCTCCGATCTTCTTGGTCAAGAGTTATTTGGGGATAGGTTTGCCGAGGTGGCCAAGAGAACCGATTACAGGGCTATTGACCGTGAATTTCTTATTGCTAGTATGAAAGAGGACTACGGAAGGCTGTTTAATAAAATTAAGGATTTAGCCATATAAAATCCAAAAACCGGGAATATCCCGGTTGATGAGTGTTTCAAGGTTTTATTGTTGTTTAGTGACCCCATCGGCACTTGCCATGTAGCTTCCTTTGGGAACAAACGTTTTGCAGGCCGTCTCCATGCAATTGTTCACCGGGGTTGCCTGTGTCATACTGGCTTGGGGAGCGTCAATATGGTCGGTAGCCGTGTCGGCAAATTTATCTGATACCACAAAAATCTGTTGGGCTTCGCAGCGGTTTCCTTTGCCCCAGTAATGACAGTTGTTCACACTGCACATGATTTGCTGGGCCTGTGGCATGAATATCACCTCCATCACTAGTATGTTTTTTCGATCCAGGTGGTATGTAATCTTAAGGTACCAAAATTAACCGGCACCGTTGCCCAAAATATCCCCAAAGATTAAAATATTAAACTGACATAAAAAATATGGCAAGGGTAAAAACCCCTTGCCATTTCTATATTTCTTGAGAAGCGTTGGCGCGCCCGGCAGGATTCGAACCTGCGACCTCCGGACTCGGATTCCGTTACTCTATCCGACTGAGCTACGGGCGCTTAGCACGACTATATTATAACTCATCTTTCCGTGAAAGTCAAAAATTTTGTTAGAAAGCTATTTGCTTTGTAAAACATTTTGGGCATCTGGCAAGATAAGATTGGCAACGTTTCGAAGCAATTGAGTC
>NZ_BDGJ01000071.1:19226-37728 GCF_002207765.1 Calderihabitans maritimus | reverse complement strand
ACGGATTGTCTTCCCGCTGGTTAGGTGACAGGGTTTCTTTCAACCCATCGGCTCAGCAGACATGCTGGGCGAACAAAAAAGCCCTCCCAGGGAGGGCTAAGCTACCTTGAAGCTGGCAGCGCCTAGTTCTAACGCCTTTTGGTTAAGTGTCAACAAATCGCGGCGGTGTTCAGGCAGCACCTGTTGCAGAGCCTGTAAAACACTGTCTATGGAAACGATTCCGGTAAGCTTGACCAGCGCGCCCAGCATGATCATGTTGGCCACCCGACTGTTTCCCAGCTGTTCAGCCAAAGTATTGGCTGCAATGGGATAAACTTGAAGATCGCGTCGTACAGGGGGTCGGTCTACCATCGAACTGTTCACCAATAACAGTCCTCCCTTGATAATTATCGGCTCAAATTTATCCAGGGACGGCCTGTTAAAAACCATCACCGCGTCCGGCTCTTCTACCAGAGGTGAACTAATCTCCCTCTCAGCGATGGCAACCATACAATGGGCCGTACCACCGCGCATCTCCGGTCCGTAAGAAGGAATCCAGGCTACCTGTTTTCCTTCTATCACGGCCGCGTGAGCCAGTAACTGACCCACAAATAATACGCCCTGGCCGCCAAAGCCCGCTACTATCAAACCAAACTTGCGCATCATGCCACCCCCTCCGTTATCTTGAGTTCACCCAGCGGGAACTGAGGTATCATGTTCTCCTCCAGCCATTTTAATGCTTCCACGGGGCTCAGCCCCCAGTTAGTTGGGCAGGTGGAAAGTACCTCTACCAGCGAAAAACCCAAACCCTTTAGCTGGGTGATAAAGGCCCTTTTAACAGCTTCCTTGGCCCGCTTTACTTGTACGGGGTTGTGCACCGAAACCCGGCTGAGGTAGGCCGCCCCTTGCAGTGTAGCCAGCATTTCGGGAACCCTTACCGGATAACCGCTGTGCATCGCTTCTCGGCCTCGGGGAGAGGTAGTGGTTACCTGCCCCACCAGGGTGGTAGGAGCCATCTGCCCGCCGGTCATACCGTAGCAGGTATTGTTGACAAAAATAACAGTAACCCTTTCTCCCCGGGCAGCGGCATGAATTGCCTCCGCAATACCGATAGAAGCCAAATCCCCGTCTCCCTGATAAGTAAAGACCACACTTTCCGGCAATACCCTTTTTACGCCGGTGGCCACCGCCGGGGCCCGACCATGAGCGGCCTGTATCATATCTACATTGAAGTAATTATAGGCCAGCACAGAACAGCCTACCGAAGCAATGCCTACCGTGCGTTCCCTGATCTCCAACTCATCAATAACCTCTGCTACCAGCCGGTGAATAATACCGTGAGTACATCCGGGGCAATAATGAAACCTACCCGCCGACAAGGCTTTCGGCTTTTGAAAGACTATCTTCATAGTCATACCCCCCAACCCGTTGAATTTCCTTGAGGACGGTTCGGGAATCAGGCAGGATACCTCCCGTGCGGCCGTAAAAATATACCGGAACTTTACCCTCAACCGCCAACTTCACATCCTCTACCATTTGCCCTGCATTCATTTCCACCGTCAGGATTGCCCTGGCCCGCTGCAAGCTCCGCTTCAGGGCATTCTCCGGGAAAGGCCACAAGGTAATGGGCCTCAACAAACCCACCTTGATTCCTCGGGCCCGGGCGGAAACTACTGCTTCTTTAACAATTCTGGCCGCCGTACCGAAAGCCACCGTGATTATTTCGGCGTCCCGCGTCAGGTATTCTTCCGCCCTTTGTTCTTTCTGTACAATCTCCCTGTATTTTTCCTGGAGATGAAGGTTGTGCTGCTCCAGCTCGGCCGGATCAAGATAAAGGGAATTAATAATGTTTTTCTTACGCCCTTTACAACCGGTGGTCGCCCAAGTTTTGGGAATCGGCCTGTTCCCTTTATCGTCTTCTTCGTTAAACTCCACTGCCTCCATCATCTGACCCAAAAGACCATCTCCTAAAATCATGACCGGATTACGGTATAGATCGGCCAGCTCAAAAGCCAGCCGGGTCAGGTCAATAATTTCCTGTACAGAAGCAGGAGCTAATACAATTATCCGGTAATCTCCATGGCCGCCTCCCTTGGTAGCCTGAAAATAGTCAGATTGAGCCGGCTGGATTCCTCCCAGCCCAGGGCCTCCCCGCATTATATTGACGATGACGCATGGCAACTCCGCCGCAGCAAGATAGGAAATCCCTTCCGTTTTCAAGCTGATGCCCGGGCTGGAAGAAGATGTCATTACCCTGGCCCCCGCAGCGGCAGCTCCGTATACCATATTGATGGCTGCTATTTCACTCTCTGCCTGGAGAAATACCCCTCCTGCCTCCGGCAATCTTCTGGCCAGGTATTCGGGTAACTCCGTCTGCGGTGTAATAGGGTACCCGAAAAAATACCGGCATCCGGCAGCAAGAGCCGCCGCCCCAATCGCTTCGTTACCCTTCATCAATCTTCTGGTCACTTCAGCTCACCCTTTCTACCTGAATCACGAGATCGGGACACATTCTGGCGCACAGCGCACAACCGCTACATTTATCCATGTCTGTTACAGTTACCGGGTGATAACCGAGCATATTTATATCTTTATCCAAGATTAAAATTCCTCGAGGGCAGAAAGCAGTACAAAGACCGCACCCTTTGCAATAATCGCGAAACAACGTTAACTTCCCTTTGCTAGCCAACCATATCCCCCCTCTGGCAGACGCCGGGCACATGCTTGGCACGGCCAATTCTTTCCCGCACGATCATGTCTGCCGCCTGGTACGGCGGAATACCTTTCCCCTTGGCCAGAGAAATTACTTCCTTAACCGTGTTATAAATCCTGTTTATCTTGTCTAAAGCCCGCTGCCGGTTATATCCGCCAAGTTCCTCCGCCACGTTAATCAAACCACCGGCATTGATGATGTAATCGGGCACGTATAGTATACCCATATCATGGAGAAAATCTCCGTGCTGATCATCTTCTAAAACATTGTTCGCACAGCCCGCAATGATTTTACAGTTAAACCGGGGTATGGTAGCGTCGTTAACCACCGCCCCCAGGGCACACGGAGCAAAAATATCACATTTAACTCCGTAAATTTCCTCCGGGTTAACGGCTTCTGCTCCAAACTCTTTTACGGCCTTCTTGACTGCCTCGTGGTTAATATCGGTTACCACCAGCCTGGCGCCATCCCGGTACAAGTGCCGACATAAACAACAGCCTACCTTTCCCAGCCCCTGCACGGCAATGGTAAGACCCTCCAGGGACTCCTTACCATACACTTCTTTTACCGCAGCTTTCATTCCTAACCAGACCCCATAGGCGGTAAAAGGAGATGGATCGCCGCTACCACCCGTAACCCCCACCACATACCCGGTTTCTCTTTTGATAATATCCATATCTTCTTTACCCACGCCCACATCCTCCGCGGTAATATAACGCCCGCCCAGGCTGTCCACGAACCGTCCATATGCCCTCAACAGTTTTTCTGTCTTGTCCCGGCGAGGATCACCTATAATGACCGCCTTACCGCCACCTAAATTCATGTCTGCCGCTGCCGCCTTGTAAGTCATGGCCCGGGACAAACGTAATACATCTACCAGTGCTTCCTCTTCCGAAGCATAAGGCCACATCCTGACACCCCCCAGAGCGGGGCCTAGTGTCGTATTGTGAATGGCAATGATAGTCTTAAGTCCCGAAGCCGTATCATACCCGTAAACCACCTGTTCATAGGGTTCTTTTTCAAAGTATTCAAATATTCTCACGGGTAACCCCTCCTTAGTTTTATTACTGCCTGCCAACTTGAAAACGCAAGAATGATGCCATATTCTCCGCCGATGGCAAAATTAAAAAATCCCGAAAAACCAATGTTTTCGGGATCTAGCTTATTACCGCTAACATATCTACTCTGCATATTCCTATAAAAATATGCATATCAATGCATGCAATTTTTTACAGGTTTTATTTGAGACCATGTTTTTCAAGTTTATTATACAAACTCCTGATCGATATGCGCAATAACCGGGCCGCAGCTGTTTTATTACCCCCCGTCTGCCCCAGTGCCCTTTGTATTACCTCTTTTTCCCAACGATCTCGCATCTGACTCAGGCTCTCCCCGCCGAAACCGGCAGGTAGGGAAGTTGCACTGTCTTCACCGGTATACGAAACTAGCGGCCCGCCGAGGGGAGGCAAATGGTAAGCCTCTATCCGGGTTTCTCCTACCTTCATATTAATTATGGCCCGGCTCAATACATTCTCCAATTCGCGCACATTACCCGGCCAGGAATAATCAAGAAAACGTTGCAGTGCTTCCGGTGATATTTCCTGTACGTTGCGACCGTATTCCTGGTTGAATTTACGGAGCAAATAATGGACCAGGTGGGGAATGTCCTGCTTGCGATAGCGTAACGGGGGGATATTGATGGTAATCACGTTTAACCGGTAATATAAGTCTTCCCGAAACTTCCCTTTTTTCACCAGTTCCTCCAGATTCGCATTGGTAGCGGCGATCACCCTTACATCCACGGGAACTGGCTTGGAATCCCCTACCGGTACCACTTCTTTTTCCTGCAGAACCCGCAATAACTTAGATTGAACGCCCAGGCCCATCTCGCCAATTTCATCTAGAAACAGGGTACCTCCGCTGGCTTCTTGAAAATAGCCCCGCCGTCCACCCCGCCGGGCTCCAGTAAAGGCTCCTTCCACATAGCCGAAGAGCTCGCTTTCCAACAGGGTATCCGGAATGGCAGCACAACTGACCCGGATAAACGGCCCGTGAGAACGTTTGCTGGCCTGATGAATAGCATGGGCAAACAACTCTTTCCCCGTACCGCTTTCTCCCCGTAATACGACTGTGGCCGGAGTTTCAGCCGCCTTTTTGGCCTGCTCAATAGCCTCCCGGATTTCTACGCTTACCCCCACAATATCATCAAAGGTATACTTAGCCTCCAGATGCCGGATAAGCCGTCTGGCCCGCTCCAGTTCCTCCGATAACCGCCGAATCTCAGAAATGTCATGGATAACCGCAACGCTGCCCTTCAGTTCGTTGTTAACAATAATCGGAGCTGCATCAACCAGCACCTCCCGCCGTTTGGGGCCCACCTTCATCGGCACGGCCCGCACCGGCTGCCGTGTCTTCAACACACGCATATGCATACTTTCTCCCTCGGCAATGTCAACCGTTGCCGGCTTGCCCAACACATCTTTTTCCGTAAGTCCTGTCAGTTGCGTATAAGCCGGATTTATCATAATCTGCAAACCGCTTTCATCAACTACGGAGATGGCATCTTGAGTAGAGTTGATAATGGCCTCGAGCAGCATTTGGGTTTCCCGTAGCCTGGTAATTCGTTCCGCCAGGGCAACGATTTCGCTTATATCCCGGAAAACGGCTACTACGCCCACCACCGCACCGTTCTCATCTCGAACCGGAACCCGGTTGGTAAGGATCATAGTATCACCAATCCGCTGCTGCTGGTTTAGTTCAGCCTTCCCGGTTTTTAACACTACCGGCAACCGGGTGTTGGGGACCACCTCGGTTACGTCTCTACCCAGAGCTTCTTCCGCCGAAACTCCAATCAGCTTTTCTGCCGCCTGGTTGAAAACAGTAATCTTACCCTCTCGATTTACTGCTATAATTCCTTCGTGAGTGGAATTAAGGATTACCTCTATTTCTTTTTCCCCGATACATATGGTACCCACGTATTGCCCTCCCCGTTAAGCAACAGAATCTCACTACAAGTATTCAGCAAATTGTAATTTTCTCCTCTTTTCCGTTTTACAGCAGAATCAGATTATGTATCTGAGCCGGACGCCCCGCATCCCCTTATTTTCCTCCGGCAAGGAGAAGCAAATAAAAAAGCACTCGATAGAGCGCCAAAACCAGCCATTCCTCCTGTACTACCGTCCTGCTTTTTGATTTAAAGCTTAACCCCGCTAATCACTACCGTCAAAACCTCATTTCACCTTAGCCCTAGCCTTATTTTAGCATACCATACCTCTTCTAACAAGTCAGAATTTTAGTGCAATTTACGACGGTCTGTCCTTGCTTTGCGACAACCCATATTATATAATTAAGTTGTCTGTATATACCTGGTTAATTTGGTATTAATTCAAACCAATTTGGGGGGATGCTGTTGACTGCAAAACGAGCCATCTTCATTTCCGTACACGGTGATCCGTTAGCTCCATTAGGCTCCATCCAAGCTGGCGGGCAAAATGCATATGTAAGGCAACTAGCGATGGCCCTAGAGAAGTTAGACTGGCAGATTGATGTAATTACTCACTGGAGTAATCCGAACGATCCACCGGTACAAAAATTGGGAAGAGGCAGTCGAGTAATTCGCTTCGACGCCGGTAACCGTGGCTTTGAAAGCAAAAATAAGCTTTTTCAAAGATTACCAAAATTTCTGCAACAAGCGACGGAATTCTTTAAAAAGCATAACAACAACTACGAACTCATTCACTCTCATTACTGGTTGTCCGGGTGGGTGGGCAGACATCTCAAGAAACAGCTAGGGGTACCTCAGATACATACCTCTCATTCCCTAGGCCTGGTTAAGAAAAGATCCTTGGGGATCAAAGATGCTAAGGAAATTTCTCTTCGCTTAGAGGAAGAAAAACGGATATTTGATCAGGCTGTTGCTATCATAGCTACCAGCCCGGAAGAAAAGAAACAACTGATCCTCGGCTATCGAGTATCTCCGCAAAAAATCCATATCATTCCTTGCGGTGTGGAAGTTAGCCGCTTTCGTGTACTTGCCCGCAAAGAATTACGGAAGCAACTGCAGGCAGAAGGAAAAAAAATAATATTGTTTGTGGGAAGATTCGTTGCCAGTAAAGGGCTGGAGGTCCTTATCCAATCTCTGTCCTTGCTATTTCAACACTGTCCTGAACTAGCGCCGAAGACTAGGCTTTGGATAATCGGCGGTGATCCGTTAGACGTTCCCTTAAAACAGGCAAGTGCGGAAAAACAGGAACTGGTTCGTCTTATTGAAAGAATGAGGCTGAGAGATAATATCTGTTTCCTGGGGCCAAAATCTCACGAGGAGTTGCCCAATTATTACAACGCAGCGGACGTCTGTGTAGTTCCCTCCTATTATGAATCCTTCGGGCTAGTTGCTGTTGAAGCCATGGCTTGCGGTTGCCCTGTTATTGCTTCCCGCGTAGGCGGGTTACGCTATACAGTAAGAGAGGGGAAAACTGGTCTTCTGGTTCCACCCCGGTCACCCGAAGCCTTGGCAAAAGCGGTTGCTCGGATACTGTTAGATGATATTTTACGGAAACGGATGGCACGCCAGGCCGCAACCTATGTTTCCGGGAAGTTTAACTGGAATGCTGTAGCAAAAAGGGTGAATAACTTATACCAGGAGGTAATAGAATGCAACCAGCCACGAGAAAAACAAGAACACCTTTCTTCTTAGCAACGGACCTGGATAATACTTTAGTTGGCGATGAAAAATCGTTACTCAAGCTGAACGAACTGTTAAAGCGCAAAAAAGTCCAGCTAATATACTTAACCGGTCGCTACTGGGAATCTGCCCGTAAAGTAATGTCCGCCTATAACTTACTTCCTCCCGCCGCGGTAGTTACCGACGTGGGCGTCGAAATCCGTTTTGCCCCTGACTTTGAACCTGACCCGGTGTGGAAATCATTGATGAAACAAAACTGGGAACCGGAAAAAATAAAAATCTTATTACGCAATTACAGATTTTTAGAATTAAAACAACTACCTCATCAAGAACGCCTTGCTTATCGCCTAATTGAAAACAGACATAATATTGAACACCGCCTGAGTAGCACTTTGAAAAAACACGGCTTACAAGCTCGGGTGATTGTCAGCTCAGGAGTTGATGTAGATATTTTACCACCTTTGGCAGGCAAAGGTAATGCTTTGAAATACGTGCAACACAAATTAGGAATTCCCAACCAGCGGATATTGGTATGTGGTGACAGCGGCAACGATTTAGATATGCTCCTACTGGGTTTACCCGGTGTAGTCGTATCTAACGCGCAACCGGAAGTACTTGAGCACTGTTTACCCCATACGGTATACCGAGCCAGCAAACCATATGCGCAGGGAATCATGGAGGCTCTAGAAAAGGTTAACCTTTATTAAACATAATAATTAAGATATAATTGGGATATAGGAAAAGACATTGTCGAGATCTACCAGTTATGGCCGTCTGAAAATGGAATTACTTACGGAAAGGAGATACGTGTGAATTCACCCCAAAAAGGCCTGGAACTACCCCGCTATGAAACCATTGCTTGGGATATTGCCCGCCGAATTGTGCAGGAGGAATACCGGGAAGGAGTTAAGCTGTTGGGTCGTTCCTTACTTGCCGCTCAGTACAAAGTTTCTCCCGAGACCATTCGCAAGGCCACAGCTCTCCTACAGTTGCATGACGTGGTCCAGGTTATTCCGGGTACAGGTATCGTTGTTAAATCCCGCACCGCAGCCGAACAATTCTTGACGATAGCAGGCAATCGACAAGAATTCTATGAATTGCGAGACAGAATTAATTTTCTGCTTGAGGAACGGCGCAAAATAGAAAAAGAGTTAGAGAAATGCTGGCAAAAATTACTCCGGTATCTGGACCCATATCACTCGTAACATCAATAATTATTAAATTATTCTTTGTCAGGATGCTCAAAGAAGCCTCCTCTTTTATTATTAGGCCCAAGACTGAATACCTGTATAATTTTAAAGGTTATTTCGCAAAACCATCTAGGTCGGATAAGTAAAAAACACAAGAGAAGGTTTTAAAGAAACCAGAAAGAAATTTAAATTAATCGGAATATTCGGGGAGAGGACGGGGGATTGTTATGGTGCCAGCACCCAGTGAAAATGCCCTCGGATTTCTACTAGGTCAGGATAAATAACCAGGCGTTTAACCAGCAAACGCACAATTTGCTGCTTTTTGCCAAAAGAGAGCTTATCTACCGAGGCGACCAACCGCTGAACGTAGTGATGTAGTTCTCGCTGCTCCCCGAGTGCAAGCTCCCTTTCCGCAATTTCCCGTTTGAGGCGGGCAATTTCCTTCCGCCAGTACTGCTCTGTTTCAGTGTATTCGGCAATATATTTTCGATACTCAACTTCATTGATATATCCGTTGAAATAGGCTTTGTTGGCCCTTTCTACAGCCGCTTTAGTATTCTTTAAGGCTTTTTCCGCCTTCCTCAGTTCACGGCGGGGAAGTTCTACAATTGCTTCTTTTTTCTTGCGGAGGTACGTGATGTAGATTTTCGGGTTTCTCAGCCGGGAACTTATTTCCTGCCATATTATGTCATCCAGTACCGTTGTTCGTATAGCCTTCAACCGACAGGGCGTGAATTCCGCTTGATTACCGAATTTTCGCGGATACCTTCCCGGGCAGGTATAATAACTCCATGACTTTTCACCTTTAGTGCGGTTAACCACCGTCAGGGAACGGCCACATAAGCCACAGTAAATAAGTCGCTGTACCAGATATTCATTTCTAGTTCTCTTCGGATTGAAACGGCGGTTTTCTTCTATACGTTTCTGAGCCTTCTCCCAAGTTTCCCGGGAAATAATCGGTGGTACCCTGACCGGCTTCCAGTCGGGCTGCTCATCTTTGCGTTTCATTATGCCGGTATACGTTTCATTTTTTAACATGCGCAGAATAGAGCTGTAAAACCAACCCTTTCCGGTTGGACCAGGGATTCCTTCGGCGGCAAGTTTTTTGGCGATAGCGTAACTGGATAACGGGTCCTGCTCCCGAGTATACCATTCAAAAATCTTCTTTACTACCTCTGCTTCTTCAGGAACTATCTCCAGTTCGTCAGATTCCTTATTAAATTTATAACCGTAAGGTTTGGCGTAACCTCCGATTTTACCAGCCGCGGCTTTTTTGCGTTTGCCTCGGGTAGTTCTCTCTTTAATTAAGGCATGCTCAAACTGAGCAATGGCTCCTCTAAGCTGTAGGAACAATATTCCCTGCGGAGTATTCTGCCAGTCAAAATTTACGAACTGCAGCGTAATACCGGCCTTATCAATTTCCTTGGTAACTATCAGCAGATCATTCAAGTTGCGACTGAAACGGTCTGGGTCATATACAACTATTAAGTCTACATTTCTCGCCCTTACATGTTCCCGGAGTTTGTTCATGGCCGGCCTTTCCAGCTCGATTCCAGTGTAGGTATCTTCCAGGTAAATGATTTCCGTAGCACCGAGCTCCCGCGCCTTTTTTCCACAGGCTTCCCGCTGGGTTGCCAAACTGAAGCCTTCAGCCTGTCCCGCAGTGCTTACACGGGTATAAACTAGGGCTCTCATAGGATACTCTCTTCTCCTCTAACCTTGTCTTTACGGACATTCTCAGCTATTTTATGACCGCCAGAAGCATATTCCATAATAATATGAACGACGGCTGCCAGGGCTTGTTCTGCCTCCTGGGGTGTTGAAATAGAAACAAATTTGACCGCAAGGAAGCCTGCCTCTCTTGATTTTTTTTCGCTGTTTGCCACAGGCTGACCCCCAATGAGCAAAAGTCTTTATAGATACATATGCCCCTGCGGGGCTTAACAAGAATTTGTCCCTTGTCGTAGCCCATAGCAAACAACCCTGCAAAAATCAAAATAAAAGAGGCCTTAGGCCTCTACCAATCCATTTCAGCAGATATGTTAAAATCCTCTGGCAAATAATGTTTGAGCCAAAAAGCCTGCTAAAAACGGGAAAACCAACGCCAGCGTATAGCGCACTGCAGTAAAGCGAGGTCCTACAAAAGCCACCTCAAAAGGAATAATAGTGAGCCCCATCATAGCCCAACTTGTTATAAAGGCAACCGCCGTACCCAGGGAAGCCCCGGCCTTGAAAACCGAAGCAATTATGGGGAAAGCTACATAAGGGCCTCCAGGTATCAAGGCTCCCGCAACGCTGCCAATCAGAACCCCTTTCCATCCGGCTTCCTCACCAAGCCAGCTACGAATTAATTCCGGTGGAATAGCCACCTGCAGAAGCCCTGCTGCCGTGAAAGCTAAGAGAAGGAGAGGTAAAAGTCCTTTAAACATGTTCCAACCCATACGCAGACCTTTGATATGGGAACCATCCCCCCGGCGGTAACCGATCAAGAAAAGCGACAGGGCAATCAAGCCTATGACTAAGACGGCAACGCCCATCAGTTACCCGCCTCCTTTTGTTTCATCTGTTCTTTAATCCAATGTCTAATTTTGACTGTAGCTCCGGCAAAAAACATATTAGCCAGAACACCCATTAAGATAGGGAAGAGGAAAGTGACGATATAACGCACTGCGGTAATTTTAATTCCGACAAGAGCTATTTCCATCGGCAACCGGCTCAATGTCCATAGATTTTTGGCTACGATAAAGGTTATCACAGAGCCGATATCTGCTCCCGAAACCAAAAAAGTAGCTGCTAAAGGGTAATAAACATAAGGCCCTCCGGGGATCAAGGCACCGGCTATACCTCCTACCAGAAGACCTTTCCACCCGGCTTCCTTTCCCATCCACCGGCCAACAACTTCTTTGGAAAGTAAAGCTTGAATAAGTCCTGCGGTGGCAAAAGCCACCACCAGCAAAAAAGAAACTGATAAAAGAGTTTGCCCGCCAAGGATTATTCCCTGTCCTACGGCAACTAAACCGCCTCTTAAGTAAGCTAGTCCTGCTAAAACCACCACCGCAACAGCCATGCCAATAGTAGTTCCGTTCATTAAACTCCTCCTTCGCCGAACTTAGTTTTCGGAGAAAGCTCTACCTTTTGTCTAATCAAAACTTCTACCCGCTTCAAACCTTCCAATAGCTGCCGGCATTCATTATCGGATAAATCAGCCAGTAGACGGTAAGCGTCTTTAGTTAAATGGTTTTGAAGTACGACCTTTTGTTCTTGGTACCTAGGACCAAGGCGTATGGTTACTACTCTTCGGTCAACCTGACTCCTTTCCCGGCACACCCAACCTTTTTCTTCCAGGCGGTCAATCACCCCGGTTAGAGTACTAGCCGGAATCCCTAACTTTCTTGCCAAATCAGTTATCCTGTAATTAGCCTCCTGTTTCAAATAAAAAAGTACCATCAGGTCTGTACCCGTAAGCTCCATTTCGGTAAGAGAACAACAGAGCTCCTGATACAGCAGACGCTGAAGTCGAAAGATTAACTTTACCAGTTCCGCTCGTATAGTCTGTCGAGAACAAGACAACGTTCCTACCCCTTTCTTACTAGGTACAAAAATATTTCGAATTCGAATTATTTATGATACCAATATACCGACATTGGAAACACTTGTCAAGTATAATCCGGGACTAAAACTGGGGCTGGTATATTATCACAAAAAGGAATAATATAAAGTTATACGGTACATAAAACTAGAACCGGAGGTGAAATTGATGCCCCTCATCATTTTCGAAGGCCCCGAACTAACTAAAGAGCAGAAGGAGAAAATAGCTAAAGAGTTTACTGACACCGCCAGCAAAATTACCGGTATTCCCGCCGAGGCTTTTACGGTATTACTAAAGGAGAACTCTCCAGAAAATGTCGGAATAGGGGGACAACTTCTGGTCAATAAGAAAAAATAACTACAGGCGTGGAATTCTAAAAAGGCCTTGGATCAATCACCAAGGCCTTTTCTATCAGCGGATGGTAGATTAAAGAGAAGTTTAAAGTAAGCAATAAGGTAGAACGAGATCATATTAGTGCTTTATATTTCCCTTTTCTCGATGCGGGAGACATATGAACGGGAGATACCAAGCTTTTTCGCAATTTCTCGCTGAGTTCGGCGGAGCCCGTTAAATAACCCGTAACGAAGCTGTAACACGCGCTTCTCGCGGTTGCCCAACTTTTCTATATACTCCCTGACTCTTCTGTTCTCAAATTTATTTTCTACGATGTCCGCCACTACATCTTCCTCCGTCCCCAGGACATCCATAAGAGTTATCTCGTTGCCTTCTTTATCTACACCAATGGAATCGTACAGAGAGATTTCCCCTCGTAATTTCTTGGTTGATCTCAGGTGCATTAATATCTCGTTCTCGATGCAACGAGCGGCGTAGGTGGCCAGCTTGGTGCCTTTGTCCAGATCAAAAGTGTTAATGGCTTTAATCAAACCGATAGTGCCAATGGAAATTAGATCTTCTGTATCTTCTCCCGTCCCTTCAAATTTCTTGGTAATATGAGCCACTAAACGAAGGTTATGTTCAATCAAAATGTTCCGGGCTTCCTCGTCCCCAGCTTCCCAAAGACCCAAATAATAGGCTTCCTCTTCTTCCGACAAAGGATGGGGAAAGGCATGATTGCTGATGTAGGAAATAAACAGTGGAATTCCCTTTACCAGCCACAAAAGTAGGGCCCAGGAATGCTCTAACATAAAATTCCCCCTCTAAAGGCGCTTCATTTAAAAGTATATGGTTTATAAAAAAAGTTGGTGTTTGTCCAACACGGTCAAAAAAACATAAAAGCCAAATTAAACTCAGTTATGGGACTTAGGCTTCTTATTTCTCTAAACCTAAGACAAATACTAAAAAAAAAAACGGGGAATTAATCTTTCCCCGTCCTATTGCCACGTTCACCTTCTTTCCGCGCCGGAGGCCCCGGCTTTTAAGCCTGGGGATGAAGGCGCAGTTGATACATCCTTTAATGTGATGTAAAATAAAGTCATGAAACTTGTAAAAACAGTCAAATGCAAGCTCCAAGTTAATATTGAACAAGCCGCTGTCCTTCTGGAAACTCTGCAGCGGTTTGCCGACGCTTGCAACGACATCCTTTGCGTCTCTCAGGAAAACCACACTACCAACAAAGTCAAACTCCAGCACCTCTGCTACCGCAACATCAAGGAAAAGTACGGTCTCCAGGCCAATCTCGTAATTCGTGCCATTGCCCGGGTAGCCGAAGCCACCAAGAAGAAACGGAAGCAATCGAAGCCCCGGAAGTTTAAACCCACCAGCATGAGTCTCGACCAGCGCACCTTTTCCTTCAACGAGAAGCGTTGGGAGGTTTCCATTTCAACAGTAGCCGGGAGGCTCAAGCTCCCGCTCGCCATTGGTAATTTCCAGCGGGGGCTTCTCGCGGGACAGAAGCCCACTTCGGCAACCCTCTGCTACAACAGGCGCACGAAAGAGTTCTACATCAACATCGTGGTCAACCGTGAAGTTCCTTTTCCTCCGAAAGGTGGTAACGTCATTGGTGTTGACCGCGGTATCTATAACCTTGCTACCACCTCCAATGGCTTGAAGTTCTCTGGACGGCAGGCTATACACGTCCGCAGGCATTATGCTCGGTTGCGGCAAGTGCTCCAGACCAAGGGCACGGACGGAGCCCAAAAGCTCCTGAAACGGCTGTCGGGGAAGGAACACCGCTGGATGACCGACCTCAACCATAAAATCAGCAAGGCAATCGTCAATTCCTGCAAGCCTGGAGACGTCATCGTAATGGAAGACCTGCGTTATATCAGAGAGCGAATCCGTGCAATTAAAGGACAACGTCTCTTTCAGCACTCCTGGGCTTTTGGGCAGCTCGGTAGGTTCATCGAGTACAAAGCCGCCGAACGCGGTATTGCCGTAGTCTATGTTGACCCTCGCCATACCAGCCAGCGCTGTCCAAAATGTAGCAATACAGCTCGGGACAATAGACACGGACATCTTTTCCGCTGTACTTCCTGTGGTTTTGTCGGTCATGCGGATATAGTAGCCGCAACCAATATCCGTCAGGTCTATTTTGAGGCGCTGGCGGATGGGTCTCCGTCAGTAGGCCCTGAAGCAGGTTCGACCTGCAAGCCCCTAGCTTTAGCTATGGGGTAACTGACTTCATACCTTTTTGGTTCAAGTAATTAACTATCCCCTGACCATGCTGTTGCTCTTCCTGCTGAATATGCTGCAATGCTTGGCGAACCTGGGGATTGACCGCATCGAAAATGGACGTATCATAGGAACCGGAAACAAATCTCTCCGTCATAAGCATATCGTTACAGAGGGTAACGTCCGTTTCTTTCGCTATCGCTCCTTGCATGGCATAGGACTGATTGGGTGCCGACTGATAGTGCATGCCTATCGGTTGCTGTCCCACTGCGGTTTGGAACTGGATCCCCGTTTTCTGCTGCCCCTGCCCAGTCAGGTTAGGTTGCTGTCCCTGGAGCAACTGGTTTATGGTATCATAGTGCCGCTGTTCCTGGAAAGCATATTGCTGAAACAAGTTTTTCAGTTGTGGGTCCTGAGCCTGGTTGGCATAATTATTGTACTTTTGGATGCATACTTCTTCGTGCTTCTTAAGTTCCTGCAGCAAGCTCCTTTCTTTACCGGTCAATTGCAACAATTAAACCACCTCCCAGCTTTATAATTTGCAAAACATTCTAATCTTATGTAACCGGATGTGCGAAAGCGGAAGCCGCCGCGTAAGAAGTCTATCCCCTTGCCAGTTTTGCCCGGCGAGCAAGAGTAAAAATCTTTGCTCGTGTCTCCTTTCTAATCGAATAAAACCTCAACACAAGTAATGGTTGCAGAGAGCAAGCCAGCCACACGTACCGGACAAATTATAAAAGCTCTGCCGGAGCAGAGCTTTTATATCTTAAAGGGCGCCACTTCTTGCGCAAGCCTTAATTTTGGTAAGAACCACAACCTAGAACTGTTTGGTAAGCTTACCTGTCCAGGGCAATCACCTTTTCGACTTCTTGCTGTAATTCTTTAGAAGCAGATACCAAGAAACTACCTACCACGCAAATTGCTAAGTTAAGCAACAAACCCCACACACCGCTGTAAAAGCCAAGGAATGTCTTGTTGCCGCTAAGGGTCATCATTCCTGCTACCAGGGCACCGGCAATCATACCGACCACTACAGGACCTTTAGTCAATCGCTTCCAATATAGCCCTAGGATAAATGCTGGAGCCACCTGGATTAACACCTCAAATTTCAGTACAAAGATTTGGTACAAGGTTCCGGGAGGATTCCACGCAATTAATAAAAGGATAAAAAGCACAATGATTCCTGCTACCTTTCCTACCATCAGCTTTTGCTTTTCCGGAGCATCAGGATTGATAAACCGCCCGTAGATGTCTTTAGAAACAATAGAAGAAAAACTGAGTAGCACCGAGTCGGCAGTAGAAACAATCGCAGCCACAACACCGCCGAACAATAATATCATCATCCAGTAGAAAAATGGCGATTGGGCAGCTACAACATTAGCCATCATTCCTACCAGTTTTTCAGAAGTCATTTTATCCAGGCCCGGGAAAGCTTTGATACCGATCAAACCAACCAGATAAACAAGACCTGTGGTAACAAAAGGCATCCAGGCCATTCTGCTTAAGGACCGCTTGAGAGTACGTTCGCTCCCGGCAGCGTAAATTCGCTGGATGGCATGGGGATAAACTGCTGCGCCAATGGCCACTAGTATCAGCAAGCTAATCCACTTTGTGGAGGTTTCTAGACTCGGGACTCCCACCTTCTTGGGCACTTCTGCAATCATGTACTGGGTAGCAGCCGGTAAACCTCCCCATACTTTGATACTACCGATGAGCAAGGCCAAAATTCCAACTAGCAATGCAATTCCCTGCATAACGTCTGTGTAGGCAACAGCCCTCATTCCACCTAGCCAACTGTAGATCAACATGATAACAATAAAGAAGATCACACCAATTTGATAGGGAATCGTACCCGCTGTAAGGCCGGAAACGCCGTGACCAATGGCCACCAGTTGCTCCAAGAGATAGTTGCCCAGCCCGTAAAGCATCAATAGCGTCCCCACTAGGGTAACCGCCGGTGATTTAAAGCGGGCCTCCAGCCAGTCGGATGGGGTCAAAAACTTGTGCCGCTTAGCCAGAATGTAGAGTCGCGGCGCAAATAGCAAATAGCCGCCTATAATAGCCGTCATATAAGTAACCGACTGAAACCAAGCGAAACCCAATCGGTAAGCTTTAGGCGCGTACCCAATAATAGTATTCCCGCTGTACTGGGTGGCATAAAGGGTAAAGAATAAAGCCAACAAACCCAAAGTGCGCCCGCCCAAATAATAATTATCCATACTTTCATGTATGTCTTTCTGCCGCAGAGAAACCGTTATGCCGATACCCAACATCAACGCCCCGTAAGCCAGAAGAACAATTATTCCAGTCCAACCCCCAAAAGTTAACTCCATACTTTATTCAACCTCCCTTCTCTCCTCTTCTACTTCGTAGGCTTCCATATCCCAGTAGCGGTTGAGCACAAAAGTAAGGAAAGCTGAAAGAACTATTCCCATTACTACAGCAATAAAGGCCCAATACGGAAATCCCAAAATGATAGGATAGATAGTCCCTTGAGGTAAATACCACGGAACGCTAAACAGCATAATAAGCACCAGAGCAACCCAAATCCACGGATAACGGATAGGCTCTTTTACTTCTTTTCCGCCTGCCACTGAAATACCCTCCTTTTCAAAATTCTTTCAAGCTTTTGGTTAATGTCTATCTTTTATTCTCATCCCAATAGACATCACCTCCCGTATTTTATTAAAATTTTTATTATTCCAAAAATTAAGGCTCCACTATCTGTAAATGAATACCAAAAGTCTGTTTTGGATCCAAAAAGGCCACCCGCCAGTTATTTAACGCCTTCCGAGGTGACTTGTCCAAAAATTCAAATCCTTGCTGGCGCAAGTAGGCAAGTTTTCCTTCTATGTTATCTTCCTCAAAGGCAATGTGGAAAAAACCTTCCCCGTGCTTGTCCAGGTATTCTTTTACAGGACTGTCTTTCCGAACAGGAGTAATTAGCTCGATAATGGTCTCGCCTATGGGAAAAGTAGCCACTTCCACCCCGCGAGAGGGCAGGAGTTGTCTGGAATTTATTTTGATAGCAAACAGTTTTTCAAATAGTTCAATAGCCTTATCGAGATCGTGAAAAACGAAAGCTATATGGTGAATTCGTTTAGCGGTCATAACTATCACCAACTCCCTACTTTCAGCCCTAACTTTTGGGCCAGATAGGCTTCCAGCCCTCCTGCTTCGATAACTGCCATTAAGTGCTCCGGTAGACTGCTGGCCTGATACTCTTTATCTCTACTCAGATTCTTAATCCTACCGGTAATCAGTTCAATTTCTAATTCGTCACCTTCCTGAATCTCGGAAGCTTCAGCCAGTTCCAGCACCGGCAAACCGACATTGATAGCATTGCGATAAAAAATTCGAGCAAAGGAACGGGCAATAACTGCTCCTATTCCGTTATATTTTAATACCAAGGGGGCAGTTTCTCGACTGGATCCTGACCCAAAGTTGTCTCCTGCCACGAGAATATCTCCAGGTTTTACCTTAGAAGTGAACTGGGGATCGATCCCTTCCATAGCGTGCTTGGCCTGTTCTTCGAGAGGCAATTGCATATATTGACCTGGTGAAATAATATCCGTGTTAATATTATCACCGTACCTCCAAACTCTTCCTTTAATAACTTTTCGAACCACGGTTGCCACCCCCCCATCTCGTTAACCCAAATACTTTCTGGGGTCCGTAATCCGCCCTTCAATAGCCGACGCAGCTACAGTAGCCGGTGAACCCAAAAATATCTCTGCTCTGTTGCTACCCATCCGGCCAATAAAGTTCCGGTTGGT
>NZ_BDGJ01000071.1:0-19086 GCF_002207765.1 Calderihabitans maritimus | reverse complement strand
TAACCCCGCCACATGCGCCGCAGGCGGGAGCTGAAATTATACAGCCGGCCTCAACCAATACCTCCAAAATGCCTTCCCGCAGCGCCTGTTTCCATACCTCCTGGGAAGCAGGAACCACCAAACAGCGTACCTGCCGCGAGACTTTTTTGCCTTTTAAAATCCGTGCCGCCCAGCGCAAGTCATTTAACCTTCCTCCGGTACACGAGCCCAGATAAGCTTGATCAATTTTCAGTCCTTCTACCTCCGCTACAGGCTTTACATTATCAACCTCATGGGGACAAGCTACTTGAGGTTCCAATTCCGCAGCATTGAATTCCAGGCTACGGGTATATACAGCATCAGGATCACTGTTCAACAGGGAAAAGTTCTCTATTCCCAGTGACTGGAGAAAACATACTACCTGGTCGTCGGGCTCGATAATTCCAGTCTTGGCCCCCATCTCCACCGCCATGTTAGTGAGCACTAAGCGTTCGTCTAAGCTTAGACCTTTCACCGCTTCACCAGTAAACTCTACCGCCTGGTAAGTGGCTCCAGCATGACCAATTGTGCCTATAGTCTTTAAGGCCATATCCTTAGCCATTACTCCTGCAGACAGCTCCCCCTGCCACTTCACCAATACCGTCTCGGGAACTTTCAACCAGATTTCTCCGGTGGTCAATACTCCCAACATTTCCGTGGATCCAATGCCTGTACCAAAGGCTCCCAAGGCACCGGCAGTGCAGGTATGCGAATCGGTACCTACTATTAACCTGCCCGGTCGTACATGCCCGTAATCCACCAATACCTGGTGGCAGGCTCCCCTGAACTCATAGAAATATTTGATATCATGTTCTCGAGCCCAGGAACGGGTTGTCTTTAGTACTTCCGCCTGCTCGACAGAAGCAGGCGGTGCGCAGTGATCCGAAACCACCACTACCTTCTCCGGATCGTAAAGCCTACCGCCTAGTTTTTGCAAACTTTTCTCGATTAGCACCGGTCCCAGCAGATCATGCATCAAGGCCACATCAGGAGTTGCCCAAATGATTTCTCCCGCATGTACTCGTGACTTGCCGGCTGCCTGGGCCAAAATTTTTTCGCTAATGGTCATTCCCACCAGTATCACCTCGTCGCTTGCAGCTTCCTATTCCTTAATTAACCCGTATTGTTTCTCCAGTGTTTGGAAGTCCTTCAAACCTACAATTTCATTGAAATCAGCAAAGGAGACCATTCTGGAAAGCATCCCCGCCGTTGTTCCCGACCTCTTAACCTCCTCAACCAGTTCCATTACCGCCTTGGTCATCGCATACAAGGTAGAAATCGGATAGATAACTATAGCATATCCCATATCTTGCAATTCTTGTGCGGTAAGAAGGGGGGTAGCGCCTCCTTCTATCATGTTAGCCAGGAATGCTCCACCCTGCACCAGTTTAGGTATTTCTTTTAACTGTTCCAGGTTTTCCGGGGCTTCTACAAAGAGGATATCAGCTCCTGCATGGTGGTACATTTTAATTCTTCGGGCCGCCTCCTCAAATCCTTCAACCGCTATGGCATCGGTACGAGCAATTATTAGCGTGTCTTCACTTTCTCTGGCATCCACTGCAGCCCTTATTTTTTGGACCATTTCCTCAGCGGGTATTATCTGTTTGCCGGTCATGTGGCCACATCTCTTGGGCCAAATCTGGTCCTCAAGCTGGATGGCAGCAACTCCCGCCCTTTCGTATTCCTTAACTGTTCGCTGGACATTTAAGGGATTTCCGTAGCCGGTATCAGCATCGGCTATTACTGCCCCCTGTACCACATCGACTATGCCTTTTATATGATTTACCATCTCGGTCATAGTTAAGAGACCAATATCCGGTTTACCTAATATATTTGCTGCAGCTCCGTATCCCGTTACATATACGGAGGGAATACCTGCTTGATCTATTATCCTTGCGCTTATTGCATTAAAAGCTCCTAATGACACAAGGATTTCCCCCCGTTTAATAAATTCCTTTATTAGTCTCCCTTTACGCATTTTATTGCCTCCTCTCCAATTTCAAGCCTGTTAGTCAAGATTACGCTCCCAACAGGAAATTAAACGGTTGTGCTTCCTTTGCCGAATGAACGAGGAGGTACCCCCTGTGTAAATCTCAAGTTCACTATGTCGAACCGTTCTTCTGCCAGCTACAGTAAAATAATCGGAAGGTTCAATCTGTCGAAAGTATTAGGTTGCTTCCCAGTTACTTTTGCACGCATGCAAAACGGGCCCATGAAGTTAGTTTATTTGAACAACAAAGCAATAATCATGCCAAATATAAAAAGGTGGCCCAATCGTTATTTCTTGGCCACCCCATTCAAGCGTTAATGTTTAAATGCAACAATCTGTTTCAACTAATTGTTTCGCTACCGGCCTTTATGTTAAGTTCTTTCATCTTCCTCCAAAGAGTAGTTCTACTGATTCCCAAGAGACCGGCTGCCTTATGCCGGTTCCACCCCACCGTATTCAGCGCATTTATTATCCGTTCCCTTTCACTAAATGATCTGCTTTCTTCTGATTTTGCCGTCAGGATGAATTTACCGTCCAGAGCCTGCTCTATAAGGCCTCCCACTGTTCTGTCATGGTCATTAACATTACCGTTCTTCAATATGGCGCATAATGTCTGAACCGCATTCTCCAACTGCCGCACGTTTCCCGGCCAAGTGTATGTCATGAAGCGCTTAATCACCTGTTCCCATATTTCTGTATAGTTATCTATTTTTAATAGCTCCGCCGAATTACGCATTACCATCTCTTTAACCAGGACCGGGATATCTTCAATCCGTTCCCTCAGCGGTGGGATACCGAGGTATAAGACATTTAAACGGTAATACAGATCTTCTCTAAATTTCCCTTTCTTCACCTCCTGCCAGAGGTCCTTATTGGTAGCAGCTATTATTCTTACATCCACCGGAATGATCCTATCCCCACCAATCCGCAATATCTCTTTTTCCTGCAGTACCCTCAACAGCCGGGCCTGTAATCTCATCGGCATCTCTGAAATTTCATCGAGAAATAAGGTCCCCTGGTGGGCAAGCTCGAATAAGCCTGGTTTTCCTCCTTTACGGGCTCCCGTAAAGGCACCTTCTTCATATCCAAAAAGTTCACTTTCCAAAAGACTTTCGGGTAGTGCCGCGCAATTTAGGGCTATAAAAGGCTTATCCGAGCGGTTGCTGTAACTATGTATGCTATGCGCAAAAAGTTCCTTTCCGGTTCCGGTTTCACCATATATTAAAACTGTAGATTCACTTTTGGCATAAATTTTAGCCAGTTCCCGAGCTTTTCTTATAGCTCTAGAATTCCCAATTATGTCGTTAAAGGTATATTTTGCAGCCAGCCCTTTTTCATATAGCTTTCGCCTGATATGCTGTTCTGCTTCTTGGATTTGCACAACGTCTTGGAAAGTCGCAACAGCACCGACAATAGTACCGTCAACAATTATCGGAATACGGTTGGTAAGGATCATTGAACTTTCTCCAATTTTCTGAATCTGATTAATCTCTGGAACACCGATTTCTAATACCTTATCTAACCGGGTGTTAGGTATCACATGATCCACTCTCTGGTTTAGAACCTTTTCTCGGGGAATACCGAGAATTTTTTCGGCCACGGGGTTATAAACATTTACCCTTTTCTCTTCGTCAATGGCAATTATACCGCTGTAGGCAAAATCTATAATGGCCCGCAATTGATTACTTCTTTTTTTCTCGGCTCTTATTGTTTGCTGTAAATCTATAGCCCTGTCTATTGCCTCTTTCAGGCTCCTCTCAGAATATATGAATACTGTCTTCAAGCCGTATTTATCGCCGTAATCACATACAATGCTGGAACCTATTAAAACGTCAATGCCCTGGCTTTTAAGCTCCTTAACTATATCTTCTAACTCCTTTTGGCTGCGAAATATTTTGGAGACAACCCGGATCTTTAAGAGGTCCTTGAAATTTTCCAATTCAGGTATCCCTTCTTTGTAAGTGATGACAGCCACAGCGTTACCCAATTTTCTGGCCTCAGCAAGCGCAGCCATAAGGTCAAACCCTGTCACATTCAGGGTAACTACAGGAAAACCGGGAAAAGTTTCCTTCAGTATTCTGGCATTGCTTCCGCCGCTAATGAATACATCGACCAATTCTTTATTAATGAGCTCGCCAGCTTTTGAAATCGTCTCTTCAAAGGAACTCTCGATAATGCAGAGTCCCTGGAAAGTTTCTGCTGCTAAAACCCTTTCCGCCAAGCTGGTAAGCCGGGGATAGCTCATAAAAGCGATTCGCTTCTTCATGTTTCTCGCCCCCAGTGGTAGTGTGAAATTTCCGCAGGTAATTCGGAGGTCTTTGTAGAAAAAGAGACCTCACGAGGTCGTCCATGCCAAGGCAACCAAAACTCCCCAAGCAAAGGAGTGTGAGGTCTCTAATGTTGGATATTCGTTAAATAGTAGCCCTAGTCCTGCTTCATGGCTCACGCTTCGTTTTCTAATCGAATAAAATCTCATAAGAGCAGTAAAAAAGCCCCTTCCGGCACTGAAGGGAAGGGGCTTAAGTATTTCACACAGGACAATTCCAAAGTGGATACCACCTGCTGGTATCAGCCTCCATAGGTAATTCTTTTTCCATAACCCCAAATACTCGCATTTCCAGAGAATTATCCCGCGCTTCGGTTCCGGAAGGGACAAAAGGGTAGAAAAGTCCTCTCTTATAGCTATATATGAGATAATAAGCTTTATCTTCCTGTTCAGGCCTGTGGTCGGTAAACCGGAAAACCACCGCCAGCAGCTGTCCGCCATAACCCTCTTCATCCAAAGTCTGCGCCACCAGGTGGGAAAGCGAAATCAGGTCCTCAAAATCCTGGTCTTGTATTATTAACCAAAGAAAGTTGTACTTGTCCCTGGTCACCGTAACCTTACTGCCGAAGTCAGCGGCCGCCGATTCCAAAAGACGGATAACATCCTGCTCCGTCCTGGCATAATCGGCCCCACTGGTAGGCTTAAGACAGATCCCGGCTCGGCCGGCCGGTATCCAGCCTAGGTGGGCTTCAAAGCTTACTTCGGCGGTAGACAGGGAAAACAAGGCATCCTTTTGGGGCTTCTTCAGCCTGCTCCGTCCGAATAAAACATCCCACCATCCCACAGTTTACTTCAGCTCCTGCTCAAGGCGACGGAGGTAGGCAAGCCGGTTTTCTAAAGAAGGGTGAGTGGATAACAGTTCCATAAGAGAACCCCGACTGACGGCCGGAATAATGAAGAACGCGTTGAAAGCTTCTGCTTCCCGCAGGTCCCGAGTGGGAATTCGATTCATGACCCCGCTGATCTTTATTAACGCCGAAGCCAATTGGGAAGGAGCTCCCGTCAGTATGGCCGCTCCCCGGTCGGCAGCATACTCCCGGTAACGGGAAAGAGCCCTGATCAAGAAGAAGCTGATTACCCACACCAGGAGAGAAGCAAGGTAAACCAGCATAAAAGCATTTGGCCCGCCCCGGTCGTCGTCCCGGCCCATGGGAATGCCCCAGTAAAAAGCCTGTCGTACAATAAACGAAGCAACCGTGGCAAAAAAGCTGGCAATAGTAATTACGGCTACATCCCTATGTTTGATGTGGGATAATTCATGGGCTAAAACTGCTTCCAGCTCCGGAGGGTCCAATTGTTGCATGATTCCGGTGGTAACAGCTACTACTGCGTTTTGGGGATTGCGCCCGGTAGCAAAAGCGTTGGGTACGGGCGTATGCACCACCGCAATCCTCGGCTTCGGTAAATCGGCCATGGCCGCCAATCTTTCCACCATTGCGTGAAGCTCGGGAGCTTCCCCGCGGGAGACCTCTTTAGCTCCCATAGACCAAAGTATCAATTTGTCGGAAAAGTAATATTGTGCCGCCAGCATCAGTCCCACAAAGAAGATGATAGTTGTTGTTCCGGCTCCAGCCTGCATAAGTACCACAACAAAGAACAGGTACACGGCCGCCAGTAAGAACATAGTTAGAAACATACGTGCCGATAAACCGAAGTCGGCCTTGATACCTTTCTGCATCAGTCTTACCCCCTTCCTTTCCAGTAAAGATCATTCTTTCTGGAGTTCTCTGGGGTATTCGGTAAACATCTCCCGGGCCTCTTCCAAAGTAATGTCGGCCGGGGGAATGATCAGGTCGGATTCTTTGAGCTCAGTATCCGGCAGTTTACGTCCCTTACCCCGGATCAGGGAAAGTACGGCAGAAAAAGTAGCGCGAAATCTTTCTTCGTCGCCGTCTTCTACCGCACCCAGCATTTCGTTGTCGATTCGGTCTAGTTCCTTCAAATCTTCCCCAGATAATTCGTACTGACCTTCTCCCTGGATACGAATGATCATTATCCCCCAACCTCCTTTTTCAAACGCTCCAGTTCATCTTCAATCCCCTGTGCCACAGACAGCTTTCGCAATTCCCGATCTATATCGTCTCCCCGTTCAAAGGCATCTTCCAAAGTCCCGGCCTCCACCAGCTCGTCAATGGCAGCCGCCCGCGCTCTCATCCTTTCTGTCTTATCTTGGGCCCGCTGGATAGCCAGCGATACATCAGCTAGTTCTTCGGATAAGCCAGTAGCAGCTTCACCTATTTTAACCTGGGCTTCAGCTGCTGAGTACTGGGCCTTCAACACTTCTTTAGTGGTCCGGAAGGTTTCTACTTTAGCCTGGAGTCTAGCCTCAGCCGCTGCCAAGCGTTCCTGCTCTTTTTCCAGCCCCTGAATCTGCTCTTCCAAGCCGTTCAATTGCTGAAGGGCAACCTGCTTCCTTTCCAATGCAACACGTGCTAGATCCTCTCTTCCCTGTCGGATAGCTTCTCTGGCCTGCGATTCGAGTTTTTCAACATTCTGTCTAAGCTTGGCTGCCTGTAATTCCAGCCGCTTTTTAGAAGTTACTACCTCTGCTAATCCCCGCTTCACATTCCTCAAAAGCTCCAGTTGCCTCTGATAGGAATATTCTAAAGTCTCGTTAGGGTCCTCCATCCTGTCCAGCACCTTACTTATCTTGGCCTTAAAAATAGTTGACATACGGGATAAAATTCCCATTACTTTCCCACCTCCACTTTGTCAATTGCATTAATTATTATATAATTTCCCACGCGAGATTATCCCGCACTCTGTCCAAATCCTATCCTGTGTAGTAGTACTTACACCATCATTCTAGCTCTGTTCTCTCACTCAAGTCAAGATACTGGGGTAAAAATTTGCTACTTCTTCAGGTAACTGTTCTGGGAAAATATCACTATAGTGAAGGAAAGAGCTCAAACGGGGTACTGTTATCCAGAAGGTTTGGGAGAGAGTGTGCATTAGAAGCCCTTGCGAACGGCGTGCCGCAAAGCACGCCGCCACTTAGAAGGAAACCGGCGGGAAGGAAATAGACTATCGGTAGTTGGGTTGGACACGCTAAAGGCGTACGGGTTCAAGAGTGTAATGGTCCCTGAGTTGTGACCAGCGGCAACTAAGGATTTTCCCTTCCATTCAATCTTGCCAGCAACTTATCCTTGATTGAACTGATTTCCTGAACTATCGTGCCCCCGATATCAAAAGGAGAAACTCCTTCCAAATCAGCCTTTTTAACCTCTTCACTTAAAGGTATAAAACCCAACAATTCAAAGTCAACCAAACTGTCAGTTATAAATTGAATATCCGCCTCATCGTGCACTTTACTGCCTACCGCAAAGATCTTTTCAATTCCAAGGTCCTCGGCCAGGCTTTTTATCTGCTTAGCGGTTTGAATACTTCTCCGACCTGGTTCTACAACGACTATCAGAGCATCCACTGACTCAGCAGTACCTCGACCCAGGTGTTCAATTCCTGCTTCCATGTCCATAATTACCACATCTTCTCTTTCAATCAAGAGATGTTTCATCAATCTCTTTAGTAACGTATGCTGCGGACAAACACAACCGCTGCCACCCTGTTCAACAGTGCCCATAACCAACAATTTAACTCCCTGATATTCCAAACAATATTTCTCAGGCAAGTCATCCACTTTAGGGTTTAAAATGAAAAAGGACCCATAGCCTCCTGTTGCTCCGGTACGTTCTTCGGCTAACTTTTTCATTTTAGATAAGGGTTTTATTTTCTTGTACTGTGCTTCAGGTATTCCCAGTGCCGCAGCCAAATTGGCATCCGGATCGGCATCTACAGCCAAAACCCGGTACCCTTCGGCCGCCAAAAGCCGGGCCAAAGTGCCGGAAAATGTAGTTTTCCCAACTCCACCTTTACCTGTTACAGCTATTTTCATTATCTACCCTTCCTTTCTATTGGGGGAAGGATCAGGGCTCATTAGAGCCCCAATCCCCTTCCCGGAGCTTATATGCCAAGCCCCTCGCGTCTTTCCTTAATGGCAGCAACCAGTTTAACAGCAGCCTTCTTGGGATCGGTTTCTACCATAAAGTAACCGCCAACCAAATCCTTAATCTTTTCTGTTAAAACTTCAGTTACCAAGGGTGAACCTATAACTTGAGGTACAATTCCCAAGTGCGTCGGAAGTCCCAATGTAACTGCCCAGGTCCCTATCGCTACTGCCTTCTCTGCCATAGCTTCTGGTGCAGAAGCTACTACAGGAAGTTTGTCCAAATCTACCCCCAACTTATTGGCAACTGCTACAGCTAAATTGACTGCTCTGGTATTGTCTACACAAGAACCCATATGCAAGACCAAGGGTAGGGGACCATTCAGTCCCGCAGCTTCACCTATGACAGTGAGTACCTCTTTCAGGGAATCTCCAGCATAAGCTTCAGTTGCTTCCTGGGTCATCAGCCCGTGTTTAGCAAAGGCTCCGGCGCCACAACCGGTGGCCAGCATCAAAACGTTATTTCGGGCCAGCTCTTTGGCTATAGTCGTAAAGTTATGGTCTTGAGTAACCCTAAGATTGTTACACCCTGCAAACAGAGCAATACCTAAAATATTACCATTAACAATATTATCAATCAATGGTTTTAAAGGATCTTCAGGATTTACCTTGCTTAATGCGGCCAAGACAGCTTCGGCACTAAAACCAACAATAGCGGTCTCCTTGTAGTCAGGAATGTTTACTTTACTTCTGTCCCGTCTCTTGTACGCGTCAATTGCCAGCTTAATAATTTTTGCTGCATTTTCTAAGGCTGTTTCCTCACTAAATTCCAAATGGGTAGCACCAGGGATCTTGTTACCCGGCATAGTGGTAATTACTTCTGTATGGAAACACTCTTTTAAAGCAGCAAGGGACGGCATAATACACTGTACGTCTACAACGATAGCATCGACGGCCCCGGTAACTAAAGCTAATTCTTGGGACAAATAATTAGTCGCCAGCGGAATTCCCCGGCGCATCATTACTTCATTACCTGTACAACAAATACCTACTATATTGATACCTTCCTTAGCCCCGGCTTTTTTAGCCTCTTCGTTCATTTTTATCGCTAGATCACAAACAATTTCACTTAACAACGGATTATGGCCGTGAACCGCAATGTTGACAGCGTCTTCCTTTAACACGCCAAGGTTAGCTGCAGTTACTACCGGTTCAGGGATACCAAATAAGACATCAGACAGCTCGGTTGACAAATACATACCGGTATAATCAGCCAGTGCTCCCTTTAATCCACCCAGCAAGATATTGACCGCGTCGGCGTCACAACCCACATGAGTCCGGTGCATAATTTCAGCGATAGTCGCATGGATATTATGGGGCATGACCCCCAGTTCCACCAGTTTTTCAACCCGTGAAGCCGTCAAGGTTTCTTTTGCCCAGTTGCAAGGTATGCTTGATTTCTGACGAGAAAAATCCTCAAGCGAAGCTAAAGCCACTTCTTTTGCTACCTGCTTTATATCTTTGCCTTCAGGATTTAAATTTAATCTTTCAGCAATATTTCTAAGCTTTTTTTCTTCCTTAATCTTATAAGGCAATGCATGTCCTTCGCCAATTTCTAATAAAGTTAAAGCTACATGATGACCATGTTCAGCGTGGGCAGCAGCACCTGCCGCAATCATTCTCGCCAGATTTCGAGCCACGATGGTATCGGCATCAGCACCGCAAATCCCCTTCTGAGGTCCATTGCCAAAAGGATCGATACGACAAGGTCCCTTCCAACAAATGCGACAACAGATTCCCAGCTCTCCAAAACCACATTGGGGCTTCATCGCCTCAAAACGATCCCATGCAGTTTCAATTCCTGCCTTTTGGGCCAAGGGTAGCAAGTAATTGACAGCAGGATCAATACTTGTTTTCATGTTACTCATATAAATACCCCCCGCTTATTTCCAACCTACCTTGGTTTTTGAGTGAGCCCTAGCAAGTTCTTTTCCTCTTTCTTCAATAATTTTCTTACGATAACTTTCGTAATCAACCAGCATTATTGCTTTAGTAGGGCAAGCCTCAACACAGGCACAGGAAACTTCATCACTATCCTGTCTACTGAAACAAAGATCACACTTCCGGGCTTTAGCCTTTTTAGTCCTGCGATTACCATTATCATTTATGTCTTGGGTTATGATAATGGCTCCAAAGGGGCAAACCATAGCGCAAACCTTACAGCCAACACAACTGCCTTCATTAATTTTAACAAACCCATCTTCTTGGTATATTGCTCCTGTAGGGCAGGCGAGTGCACAGGGTGCGTCTTCACATTGTCTACATTGAATAGGCATAACCATGTCATCAACCTGGACTACTGAATTTCTCGGCTGCAATTGTAAGCCTTTGGTTACGGCAGTTTGCAAGTCACAATCTGCATAAGCAGTAGCACAGGCCAGTTCACAATTCCTACAACCCAAACACCTTCGGGGATCGACGTAAATGAAGCGATTCTCTTTAGTTTTCTTCACCAGCATTCACCTCCTTCTTATTAAACTCAACTTAGGTAACAGAAGTAGCTACCTAGTTGGCAAAATTCAGCCACAGATTTTCAGAGAGGGCATTTCCCCTCCCGGCAGCCAAAAAGATTTACCTTCCCTGGCAACCTCGGGCTTTGCTTTTAAGCTTCTTAAATCATTTATTCTTTCAAGTGCTACCTTTCAGTACAGGAAATGCAAGGATCAATACTGCCCACGATTACCGGAACATCAGCCAATTTGTTGCCCGGTATCATAACCTTTAAAGCTTCCCAATTCATGTAAGTGGGTACCCGCCATTTAATGCGTTCCGGTATATCAGAACCATTTGTGCGTACATAATAAAGCAACTCTCCCCGGGGAGCTTCCGACTTGGCCACTGCTTCCCCGGCAGGTATCTCAGGTAAATAATCTAAACAGGCTGGTCCATCAGGCATTTCCCGTAGACATTGTTCAATGATTTTGATCGATTCCTGAATTTCTTTTAATCTGACTATGACCCTGGCCCTGACATCGCCACCATCTTCCACAGCCACGGTAAATTTCAGCTTGTCATAAGCAGCGTAGGGAGTTTTTACCCGGACATCATAATCAACACCAGATCCTCTAGCTACAGGTCCAACCACGCCATACTCAATGGCTTTATCTTTGGGCAAAATCCCTACTCCTTCTGTCCGAGCCCGCACAAATTTGTTGTTGCTGTATATATCAATGAGCTCATGCAAAGGCTTTTTTAACTGCGCTAAACTTTTTGACAGATATTTAACCTTTTCTTCGCTTAAATCATAACGCACACCGCCAATACTGTTAGCCGCCAGATCCATCCGGTTACCATAAATGGTTTCTTTAATGTCTTGTACTATTTCCCGCACTTCCATCACATGCATAAACAAGGAATCAAACCCAATGATGTGCGCCAGTATTCCCACATTGAATAAATGAGAGGCCATCCTTTTTATTTCATCGGCAATCACTCGCAGGTATTCAGCTCGCTCCGGAACTTGAATACCGGCAATCTTTTCTATAGCCATGCAATAGGTGAAAGGATGATTATTGGAACACAGGGAACAAAGGCGCTCAATCAAAGTAATGTTTTGGTAAATATTACGTCGCAAGGCCAAATATTCAATACCCCGGTGCACATGCCCGGCGGTGATGTCAACCCCCACTACCGTCTCTCCTTCAACATCCAGCTGAAAATAAATCGGCTCCTCCAATACCACATGCAGTGGGCCTATGGGAATTTTATAGGTGCTCACTCAGGATCCACCTCTTCTCCGTTCGCCAGGTTTACCTTTTCCCACAATGTCTTTGAAGTTGCGCCGTTCATAGCCGCCGATAAGGGCACCAAATTCATCACACCCGGGTCAATACTCTCATCAAGAAACAGCCGCTTGGGATTGGGATGACCTACCACCTTTATATCGTACATTTCTTGCATTTCCCGCTCGTGCCAATCGGCACTTTTTAAAATAGGCGTAATTGATTTGACCTCGCCAACACTCCTAGCTACTGTAATAGTAACGGTACAAGTACAGCCATCGATATCAAAATGATAGGCTATTTCCAAAGCCTCTCTTTGTTCGGTATCCTTGGTCAAGTATGGCGAAATAGTGATCACCCTGCCTCCCAGCACTGAAACAATAGAAGCTACTTCGGTAATTTTTTCGGGGTCACTCAGCTTGCACCAACCCCAAACCACTCCTTTAGCATCTGTTTCCCAACGCAGGGAAACTTCTTCCCCCAGTACCCGGGTTAGTTTCTCAGCAAAATCCTCGTGAATATTCCGCTCCATCCTTTTGCCTCCTCTCGTTCAACGAAAGGCTTGTTTTTGCCGGCATTTAGGGCATAATTGTCTTAACCTCTCGATGTCCTTGTTAACTTGTTCATAAGCTACGCTTAATAACTCAGGAGCCACCGGTACCATGGGTGCAGCACACTGAACACAATGTACATATTTGATGAACCCCTTTTCCACATATCTGTACTTGTCTTCTTGCCTGTGAGCCGTATGAAAATCCTCGGTTAACCGAATCGCCTTTGTCGGGCAATAGTGTTCGCAGAGGCCACAAAAGGCACACGTATTATGCCAAAGTATAAACTCCAAGCCACTTTTGTCAGGCGCTTCCTTGATTTGGATGGCTCCGCCGGCACAAACGTACTCGCACATTCTACAGGCAACACAAGCCTCGGCATTATATTTGATTTTCCCTCTCAGTCCCCTAGGAACAAAAGTTTCACCAAAAGGATAAGGGTCGGTACACGGACCTTTGAACAAATTGCGAATGGCTATTTTAAGAAATGAAGCCATAGGCAACCCTCCTCTATAGCCTGGTTTCCCAGATTTTAATGGCCTCAACTATGCCGTCGATAATGGCCTGCGGTCTGGGAGGGCAGCCCGGAACGTTGACATCTACCGGAACAAAGTTGTCAATAGGCCCAGCAATAGCGTAACTATCTCTAAACACCCCTCCCGATATAGGACACACTCCTAGGGCTACCGTCACTTTGGGGTCGGGAATTTCATTATAAAGACGCAAAACCTTGTCCTTAACCCGGACCGTGAGGGGACCGGTAATCAGAACGATGTCGGCATGCTTGGGACTTCCACAATATTTACAGCCTAAGCGTTCAACATCATAGCGACAAGTACATGCCGTAACTGCCAATTCCACATCACAACCGTTACAGGACCCCGCATTAATGCGGTACAACCACGGCGATTTCTTGGCAATTTTTCGCAGTAGCTTTTTCATTCCAGACTCCTCCCCGCTATCCCAATAACAACGTTAAAACTAAGCTAACCAAGGCCAGTGCTGTCGGATATCTAAGATAGTACTTAAAGGCCTGGTCCATCCGTAGCCTTCCCGTACTAGTACGAACAACTGTAATAGAAATTACCATCAAAATTAAACATTTAAGGAAAAACCAGAATAAGTTAAGCAAGACACTTTCCCCCAGGGGTGTCGGGAAGAAGAGTGCCACGGCTAAACCCAATACCACAACCATTTTTAGGGAGGTCATTAGTTTGAATAAGGCCAACCCGGCACCAGAATATTCCAGAATAGGTCCCTCGACAATTTCAGGTTCAGCTTCAGGAATATCAAAGGGAACCACCCCCATATTACCCGGAATGAAGGCTAGAAACGCCAGGAAAGCCGGTAACATGGTATAATCAAAAAATAATGGCCCGTTTTCCAGCTGAAATTGCACAATTTCACGCAAAGAAAAGGTAGCTATCCCACCTGTTGCCAGTCCAACCTTCAGAGCAGCGGTTACCAGCACTACCAGTAACGGCAGCTCATAGGACATCATCATGACCATTTCCCTGGAAAAGCCTACGGCCCCGAAAGGTGAACTGGAAGCAGACCCCCCGATCATTAAAGCAATGGCAGGCAAGGCCAATAAGTAAAGCAAAACCAACAAATCTCCCGCCTGCGTAAAACCCTGATATACCCCGGCAATAGGTATCAGTGTAACCGCTACCATCATTCCTGCAAGACCTAACAACGGAGCTAGTCTGAATGCCCCCGGATGTGCGGTCGCCGGTATAACCATCTCTTTCCTGGTTAGTTTGACCAAGTCAACAAAGGGTTGATAAATAGGTGGTCCAATCCGCCTCTGTAATCGTGCAGCAATTTTTCGGTCTATTCCAGCGAGAAGCAATCCAAGGACTAAGGCAAATAAGCCGCCAGGAAAAATCAATAAATTCAATATTAATTGAGCAATATCCGTCATCATTACACCCCCTTGCGCAATCCCGTGATCTGGTAGAGAACCTTAATGCATTGCTTCACCAGGACCTTTGGCGCTTCATAAAGGTTATGTGAATTAACATGAACCTCTTCAGCTGCCAAATCGGTTACCCCACAAGTATAAATTTCTGTATATCGAACTTTCCTGTTGCCGGTAAAATAGACACCAACACCTGCTAAAAGGGATACAGCCAATAGTACAGCAATAATCCCTGCATTCCAAGCTCCCGTTACGGAATCAATCCCGAAGAGGGACACCGAAACCGGCGCAAGACCCAACACAGTTTCAATCTCAGCAACAATGGCCAGTGGTAAACCAGGGAAAACCCCGAACGCAACACTTAAAAGGGCTAAGACCAGCATGGGAATCCTCATGGTCCAGGGAACTTCAGTTACATTCTCGAACTCCTCAGGTAATTGACCGAAAAAGGCAGAATGTAAAAACTTAACAAAGGAAGCCAAAGTCAAAACGCTAGCAAACAAGGCGAGCAAAGCTAAAAAGACATATCCTTTCTCCATGGCAGCTTGATAAATTATCCATTTAGAGGTAAATCCATTAAACGGCGGGATACCGGCAATAGAAAATGCCCCAATCGCAAAGACGGAGAGAGTTAGCGGCATTTTCCTCCCGATGCCTCCCAACCGGTCCAGGTTATCGACACCGGTTTTCACCATAATGGCACCGGCAACCAGAAAAAGAAGATTCTTAAACAGCATGTGGTTAACCAAATGCAATAAACCTCCGGCCACTCCTAAAGAAGAACTCAGGCTGATGCCTAGGATTATATAACCTATTTGACTCACTGTATGATAAATAAGCAGGCGCTTCATACCACTTTGCAACAGAGCCAGTGCAGCGGCCATTACAATAGTCACTCCACTTACCCAGGCAACTGCATACATTAGGGTAGGTATCTCTCCGGTTAGACCGAACTTACGTATAAGGGCAAGGCCACCAAAAACATAAAATAATTTAACCATCCCATATGGCGCACTCTTTAAAAGTACGGAAGAAATATAACCACTGACCGGTGTCGGTGCAGTTGGCGGATGCATCTGATAGTCGATGCGGTAAGGTAGCATAGCCGCCTTCATGGCAAAGCCCACCAACATCAAAATCACGCCAAAAGCCACCAGGCTTGTCGGCAGAGCACCTAACCGGCCGGCCAGCTCTGCCATCTCAAAAGTGCCGGCATTTGCTGTCAAGACAATTAATCCTAACAACATCAGACTGGCTCCAACATAGTTGAAAATAAAGTATTTGAAACCTTCGCTAAATGCTTCCTTGGTTTCCTCATGAATAATCACAAAGTATAAAGTCCAGCTACTCATGATTTCCCAGAAAGCAAAGAAGTTGAAGAGATCTTTGCTTACCGCCACACCCAGAAGGCCGCCAATCATCAATACAAAAAACATGTAAAAGCGACTTTGGGCATGACCGTGATCCATATAACCCAATGAATAGAGTAAATTTAAAACTCCCATAAAGGCGATCAGTAAAGCAAAACTCCAGGAAAAAACGTCAAAATCGGAAGATGCGGCAAGTACGGTTATTAATGTTGCGACCATTGTCCCAACTGCTAACCAACCGCTGACCTTGGCCGAACGTCTTCCCAAAAGGTAAGTAACCAGGGCACCTACCATCGGAATCAACGCCACCATTGGCCAAGTGATGGAAACATTGGGAATGGCAGTTGCTGTTATTTGTCCTTTCGCTGCAATCAAATCAGCCGCCGGCTTAACCAAAGCCATGCCTGCCTGCGGGTACAAGCCGTTAAAAACAGTCAAACCAGCCAGAATTCCAATTGGAATCAACATCATAATGGGAGCTTCCTTGAGTGCGGGACCCTCATACTTTTCAAAGAAAATAATTCTAATCAATTTCAAGTAGTAAAAGCCGCCAATTATACTGCCCGCAAGAATTAAACCTGCCAATGCCAAATGCCCGGATTGTACGCTGGCGTAAAGCATCAAGAATTTACTGATGAATCCGTTGAACGGCGGCAGGCCCATAATGGCCAGAATACCAATACTAAAACACAAAGCCGTTACAGGCATTACCCGGCCGATACCTTTAAACTTAGTGATTTCCTGACTTTTCAAGCGATAGATTAGAGCTCCGACAGCCAAAAATAAGAGGTTTTTCATGATAGCATGATTCAAAACATGATAAAGGGCGCCGATAAGACTAAGATAAGTCCCTATTCCCAAAGTAATTACTATCTCCCCTACCTGGGCCATAGTCGAATAAGCCAACATCTTTTTAATGTCGGTCTGCCGAAGGGCCATGATTTCACCGACCAAAAGGGTCAGGCCCCCTAGCGTGGAAACAACAAATCCAATAGTAAAAAATCGACCGATAGTACCTAACCCAGCCAGCACACCCGCACCAAAAACAACAAAGAGAATACGTACAAGACCGTAAATACCAGTTTTGGTCAAAATCCCTGACATTGGTGCCGAAATGGACGAGGGGGCTACAGGGTGAGCCTCGGGCAACCAGCTATGCATCGGCACCAAGCCTGTTTTGACCCCAAAACCGATTACAAACATTCCCAACACTGCTAACTTAAGATTTGGAGATAATACCTGTAATTTTGAAGAAATTACTGCCATATCGAAGGTTCCAAGTTTTACGTGCAAAGCTAAAATTGCCAATTGCATAATGTAAGCTCCGGAAGTACACATAATGAAATATTTGAAACCTGCCCGCAGGGCTTCTTTACTTTGCTCATGCATAACCAAAAAGTAAGAAGTCCAAGTCATTAATTCCCAGAAGATGTAAAAATCCCCCAGCTCTTTACTAGTTGTCAAACCCAGCAAAGTACCTAACATTAACAGCAGGAAGAAAAAGTAACGATTTGTATATGGCTTACCCTTTAAGTAACCCACAGAGTAAAGAGTAATTAAAAAACCGATAAAGGCTATAATCAGAGCAAAAAGTTTAGATAGACTGTCTAGACCGCCACTCTGCCAAGTTAAGTATGCCGTTGTGCCGGTTATGACAACCGCCAATAAATTACGCAAGGCCGGCGAAAAACGCCCAGCAAAATAAACTATGAACCCACCGACATAGGGAATGAGAACCAAGGTGGACCAAGGTGATTCAAAAACAGGCAATTGTTCCGGACCTACACTCCTCGATAATACGGCAGCAGCGTGCTCAGCATAATTAATGAAAGGCTCCGGAAACAAGCTCATAATGACAGTCATACCGCCCAGGACCAGTAAGACTGCCAGCAGCACAGGAGAAGTTTCTCCGACTTTTTTTCCTCCCTGCCATTCCTGGACGGGTTCCTCGAAGCACAGTTTTTGAATCACCAGAAGGAGATACACTGCCTCAATAATACTACCAAGTATGGCCATAGCAGCATAAACCCAGTGGCCGCTCTGAATTGCTGCATAAATGATCAAAAACTTACTGATAGAACCTTTAAACGGTGACAGGCCCATTACTGAGAACAACCCGAACCCGAACAAAGTTGCTGTAAAAGGCATGGCCCTGCCTATCCCTTTGAGCCTTTCAATACTACGGGAGCGCCCACGTGCAATAAAAGCCGCTGCAGCCACAAACACCAATCCCCGCATCACAATTTGGTATTCCAGATGCAGCAGAGCGCCTGAGAAGCCTTCATATGTACCCATACCAAGCCCCAGCAGGACATACCCGCTTTCAGTAATACTGGAAATAATCAGCAATTTGATTAGGTTTTTCATTTGTTTAAGCGCAACCAGTTCACCAACCAGCAAAACCGTTACACCAAATAAAGCTATCCAAGAAGCAAGATTCACCTTCCCCATCTCCTTCACCAAGAACAACTTTGTCTTTGTGCATACTTTCACTTTCTTAATGTATCATTGCCTGTCCCTAAGGTCTGTCGCCAAGATGACACTAACCAAAGAAAGGTTTCTTCCAGATCAAGTCATCCAAGCAGCGGTAAATCATCATTTTAGGGCTCTGGAGACGCGCCGCAAAGCCCCGGAAATGCTGTATGTTTTCGCTGGGAAAACTCCTCGTTACAGCCATCGTACCTGAGGGGCACAAAACAGCAAAAAGTAATCAACTTCTGTTATCGATCTAAAAAAACTTCTGGGTTAACCGGAGGGTTAAAAACTGCTGAATAAAAGATAGGAATATGTAGTTGTTTATGGTATAATATCTACATGAAACTCAGTGAATGGGCAAGAAAACAAGGAATCAGTTACAAGACCGCGTGGAAATGGTACAAAGAGGGGAAGCTACCTGTTCCGGCCTACCAAACACCAACGGGTACAATACTGGTTAAGGTCGGCGAAGAAAAGGAGGGAGGAAAAACGGCTGTATACGCCAGAGTATCCAGCGCTGACCAGAGAGCGGACTTAGACCGGCAGGTAGCCAGGCTTCTGGAATTTGCGAACAGCCAGGGTATGGCGGTAGCCAAGACGGTAACCGAAATAGGCTCCGGGCTGAACGGGCGCAGAAGGAAACTCATGCGTCTTTTATCCGACCCGGAAGTTACGACCATAATAGTCGAACACCGTGATAGATTAGCCCG
>NZ_BDGJ01000070.1 GCF_002207765.1 Calderihabitans maritimus | reverse complement strand
AATGCAACCCAGTCATTTCAAGGGTTTCCGGTTGTCGGGTCATTGATTTTGAAGATTAACTGTCAAAGATGAGTAAAGAGGGAACTTTTCAGATGTTTCTTCAACTCTCCTTGTTTTCCCCGTCAAACAACCTTAAAGTTTGAATTAATCTTTCTTTTTCCTTCTCGAGCAACTGAAATAACTCACTTTTGGACTCAAGTTGTTGAGTGAGTTGTTGAATAATATCAAGCTTATTAGATGCATCATTCATAAAATATACCCTCCCCCCTTACACCCTGAGCAGCACGACTTTATCCACGTCTAGAACGTCTCTACCTGAACCTTGCGCTTTACTAAATATAATCCGGGCCGTCTTGGCATTGATGGGGGCGTTTTCGGTTGCATCTACGTATGTCAGCCAGAAAAACTGAGTTCCGGTCGTAGCGGAAGGGATGAACAGGCTGAGACCGATGCCGATGACGGTACCGGTAGCGTCTAGCCACTGTACTTGCACTGTAAGGTCACCCGGATTAAAGGAAAGAGGTGCTTCAACTGCAAAGCTCAACAGGAAAGACAGTCTTTTATACCCATCGATGGGTATGTCCTGGAACAGGCTGGCAATGCCCGGACCCAGTCGCGCAGCCGCAGTACCCTCAAACGGATTGACGTCCGCGGGCGTCACATTAGTAGCCGTCCAACCCGCCAATCCTGCTTCAAAACCTGGGTTTTGAACAAGATTAGGCATTTGTTTCCCTCCTAAGCGCTTTTTGGCAAGATTAGAGAAGCTTCTCACTACCAACATATGTATCAGTCCGGCTATTTGTTAAGCAGAATGATCAATAATTGCGGATAATATATTTTAGGTTTCTCCTAAATTCGTTTTTGTAGCAGGGAATGACGGCAGAGGATTTTCACAAGAGGGTGTAGAATAGCTTACCCGAGGTGCTTTTCGGTGAAGCCATTTGACTTTTTTATTGTAGGCCTTTTAGTTGGTTGTCTTCTGATTTATAATATCTCTAAATATTGGCAACGTTATCGGTTGAAGAGAAAACTAAGTGTGGCTCGCAGAGCGGAAAAAGAAGCAGTAAAATTTTTGGAAGCGAACGGCTATCATATCATCGACGTCCAAAAACGCGTTCCCGTTCGAACCTATGTGGACGGGAAAGCTCACCTGAACAGTGTGGTGGCCGACCTGGTGGTGCGCAAAAACGGGCGTACCTACGTGGTAGAAGTTAAAAGCGGAAAACAAGCCCGCAGGGTAACCAGCGCCAGGACCCGGCGTCAGTTACTAGAATATTTTCTTATTTATCGTCCTGACGGGATTCTATTGCTGGACATGGAAAATCGGCAGTTGCGAGAAGTTGCCTTTCAGGTAAGACCGGTCGCGCTCTCTCGTCGCCGCCTGATAATGAGTCATGCCCTAGCATTGGCGGTAGGGATTGCGCTGGCTACTATTTTTTTCTGGCTGGATAGCTTTTTGGGCTTTCAGTTTTGGTAACGTAGGGGTGAATTCATGCGGCGTATCGGTTTAATTTTTAACGAGCAGAAGAAAGATGTTCTTCAGACAGCTCAGTACCTTATCCAATGGCTGGAGGACAGGCGGGTAAAAGTCTTTTTAACGGAAGACCATCAGAAGGCTTTGGGGAAGGCAGATGCAGAACGGTTTGAGACAACGGTTGCCGATAATGTCGATTGCGTCCTGGTTCTGGGAGGAGATGGCACCTTATTGAGTACCGCCCGCGCCTTGGCAGTCAAGGGTACGCCTATTTTAGGCATTAACATGGGACAGTTGGGATTCTTAACGGAAATTGAATTACCCAGCATGTTTGAAGACCTGGAGTTGCTCCTGCGGGGGGAATATTTGATTGAGGAAAGAATGATGCTGGAAGCCCGGGTGGTCCGAAATAATACGACGGTAGATAGATTCCTTGCTCTTAATGATGTGGTAGTGACCAAAGGTTCTTTTTCAAGAATGATCTACCTGGAAACTTATGTATCCCAACATTATGTAGATACCTACCGGGCCGATGGACTTATTGTTTCTTCTCCCACCGGGTCAACAGCGTATTGCATGTCTGCCGGCGGTCCGCTGGTTTCACCGGAAGTAGAGGTAATGATCATTGTCCCTATATGTCCCCATACCCTTTATGCCAGGCCGTTGGTGGTAGCCTCCCATCAAGAGATAAAAGTTGTGGTCCGTTCTAAACTGGCCGACGTGGCGGTAACGGTAGATGGCCAGCACGGGGTTAAGCTGGAGGAAAACGATGAAATTACAGTGGGAAAAGCTCCTTTCAAGACTAAGCTCATCCGGTTGAAAGGTCGTAATTTTTACGAAGTATTGCGGGAAAAGCTCCGGGGAGAGGGAGGCGGAGCGTATGGTTAGAATTTTCCCCAATGCGGTAGTTGCGGCTCAAGAGGTGGTAGGTCGCGTTCTCCGGGAAGGGCAGACAGCGGTAGATGCTACGGCTGGCAATGGTCATGATACTCTTTTTTTAGCTAAGCAGGTGGGACCCGGTGGAAAAGTATATGCCTTCGACATTCAGCAAGAAGCGCTGGATATTACGGCTCGAAGGTTGCGCTCCAATGGTATTGAGACACAGGTCGATTTAATACGGGCAGGACACGAAAACATGGACCAGTATGTTAAAGAGCCGGTGCAGGCAGCAATGTTCAATTTGGGTTATTTGCCCGGTGGTGACCACCGGTGTATAACCCGTCCTGACAGTACGGTTCGAGCTATAGGGAAAGCTATGGAGTTGCTGCAGCCGGGAGGGATCATAACGATAGTGATTTACACCGGCCACCCCGGAGGAAGAGAAGAAGCGGAAGCGGTGGAAAAAATGGCCCGGGAGATTCCTCAGGAGGCGTGGGATGTGGTTCGCCTTGATTTTCCCAACCGAATTAACTTTCCTCCTTATCTTATAATAATCCAACGGCGATTCTAGTATAGGGAGGAGACGGCACGGTGAAAACTCGTCGCCAAAAGGAAATATTGGAGATCATAAACCGGAAACCCATTGGTACTCAGCAAGAGCTTGCGCGCGAGCTGAAGCAGCAGGGCTTTGAAGTTACCCAGGCTACCATTTCTCGTGACATAAAGGAGTTGGGATTAGTCAAGGTACCGGTAGGAAGAAATGCCTACCGCTACGCAGCGCCTTCCGAACGCCCAATGGGAAACGTCTACGCGAGACTACACCGTATGTTCCAGGATTCGGTGACCGAAGTGGATTACAGCGAAAACCTCATTGTGATAAAGACTTTGCCGGGAACGGCTCATGCTGTTGCTTCCTGGATAGACAAAGTGGAGTGGAAAGAGATAATCGGTACCGTGGCCGGCGATGATACCATCTTGGTAATAGTTAAGCCCAAAAGTGCCGTGTCTAAACTATTAAAAATGTTTCTCTCTTTTATGAAGTAGCTGCGGGGGGAGGCTCAGATGCTACTAGAGCTGGATATTAAGAATTTCGCCTTAATTGAAGAACTTAAAATACAGTTTGCTCCCGGGTTGAACGTGTTAACGGGAGAGACAGGGGCCGGTAAATCTATTATCGTAGATGCTGTATCCCTCCTTTTAGGAGCTAGGGCTTCCAGCGAGTACATTCGTACCGGCGCTTCCAGAGCTGTTATTTCCGGACTTTTTGATTACAAAGGGATGGAAAATTTGGCAAGAATTCTAAATGAACTGGGCATTGAAGAGGAAGAAGACTGTATCCTACTTCTTTCCCGGGAAATTTTAAGAAACGGGAAAAATGTGTGCCGTATTAACGGGCAGGCGGTAACTCTGTCGATGTACCGCCGGGTGGGAACCTATCTGATTGACATCCACGGCCAATATGACAATCAGTCCCTGCTGGAACCTCGCCAGCAGCTATACCTTCTGGACAGTTTCGGAGGAGAACAATTGCTTAAGCTCAGAAAGCGGACTGAAATCCTGTTTGAAAAAATCCGCCGCGCGGAAGAGGAATTAAGAACTTTAGAAGGCGATGAATTAGATCGGGCCCGGCGTATAGACCTGCTCCGGTATCAGTTGGAGGAAATTGACAGGGCTAACGTGGTACCGGGGGAAGACAGGGAACTGGAAAGAGAACGGGCAGTGCTAGCTAATGCAGAAATGTTGGCGTCCGGGGTAAGTAGAGCCTACACATTCGTTTTTGCCGGTACCAACCGCCAGAGTTCAGCCTACGATTTAACCAGTCAGGCTATAAGAGAGCTTAAGGAACTGACGTCGGTCGATGATACGTTGCAGGGGTGTCTGGATTCTTTGGAAAATGCGCTTTATTTGTTGGAAGAAGTAGGATACCAACTGAGAGATTATCAGGCGCGTATGGAATACGACCCGCACCGTTTGGAGGAAGTAGAACAGCGCCTGCTGCAGATAGACGGGCTCAAGAAAAAGTACGGCCCTTCCCTAGAGGAGGTCCTGCAATACCGGGAAGAAATTGCGGCAAGTTTAGAGAATATGACTGCCTGCGAGGAGAAAGCAGGAGAAATAAGAGCCAGGATTAATGAACTGAAAGAAGAATACGCTGCCGTAACTGAGGAACTCAGTGGTTTGCGGCGGAAGGTTGCGGAACAGCTCAAAGGTGATCTTATCGAGGCTTTGCGTGACCTGGAGATGCCTCACGCCCGGCTGGATATTGTTTTTGCACCTGCCGAAGCAGGCCGCCTGGGAACGGATCGCGTAGAATTTACCTTTTCTCCCAATCCGGGAGAAGCGCTTAAGCCCCTGGCTAAGATAGCTTCGGGTGGGGAGATGGTGCGGGTCTTGCTGGCGTTGAAAAGTACCCTGGCGGAGGTAGATTCCATTCCTACTTTGATATTTGATGAGATAGATACCGGTGCCGGCGGCAAGGCCGCTCAGGCCATTGCTTCGAAATTGGCCCGGATAGCAAGTTTTCGTCAGGTTATATGTGTTACCCATTCTCCGATAGTAGCCAGCCGTGCCCATGAACACTTCTTTATTAGTAAGGAAACCATAGACGGCCGGACCTACACTAAGGTCAAAAAGTTGCCGGAAGAAGAAAGACGGCGTGAACTGGCTCGCATGTTGAGCGGCAGGGAAGACAGCAGCGTTGCTCTGAGGCATGCGGAAGAATTGTTAAAATATAGTAAAAAATCTTGAACAGTTAATTTAACTTTTCATTGCAGAAATTACCTAAAAGGTTAAATCGTTTGTCGCTTATGAACGCGGGCCGTTTGCCAATGTTAACCGTCCCTATGGCGTGTTTTTTATAGCATAAAAAGAATCAGATCAGGTTAAATTTAAATTTAGACTCGAGTTGTTAGCCTTTAGAGCCCGTTTAGCCGCTTAAAGGCTTTTGTTTTTTGGGCTATTTTTCTTTTAAAAGGCTACTTTTTGTCCTGGCCAGGGCGTCGCTTAACAGGAGTGGGGAGACCTAGGCTTTCATGGGGAATTGCCTAGGGAGTGATATTGGTGTGGAAGTTTAAGCGACGTGGGTTGGTTGGCCTGCTGCTTGTTTTTGGAACCGTGACTCTATGTCTAATGTGGGTTTGGCAAAGCCTCAACGGTTTGCCGGAAAAACAAAGTTTAACTGTGGGAGACGAACTGAAGGTCGAATTAAACTTTCCTGAAAATGTCTTAAAGCGTTTTAAAATCTATGTTGAGCCGGAAAATAAAGGAGTACTGGAGTTCCAGGGAAGTCACCTGGGGAAAAAAGTTATTAGTTTCGGAGATAATTGGCCGGTGGCAGTACAGCCCGGGACGGTAAATCTCCAGTTGCGCCTGTTTGGTATTTTTCCGATCAAGAACATGACTGTTCAGGTAGTTCCGGCCCTCAAAGTAATACCGGGAGGGCACTCAATAGGAGTTCTCCTTTACTCCGGAGGAGTAATAGTGGTAGGTTATTCTCCTATAATATTACAGGATGGTCGGAGGCGTTATCCGGCCCGCGAAGCAGGGTTAGAAGTTGGTGATGTTATTCTAAAAATTAATGATCAAAAGGTAAGGAATGACCAGGAGGCAATCAGACTGATTAATGAATGGGGCCAGGGAGGAGCTCCTATAGAAATTGTTTATAAACGAAAAGAGAGAACGTACAAGACCCGTGTGAAACCGCTCTTCTGTCCGGAAACGGGGCGGTATCGGATTGGTCTATTTATCCGGGATAGTGCTGCCGGCATTGGAACTCTTACCTTTTATGAACCCAAGGGCCGGATGTACGGGGCCCTGGGACATATTATTACTGATATCGAGAACAACCATGTCATCAAGCCGGGAGAAGGTCGAATTGTCAAAGCTTCCGTCCAGGGGATACAACCGGGTCGCCGGGGACAGCCGGGAGAAAAGATAGGCGTCTTTATAGAGGACCGAGAACTAACAGGGACTATTGATAAAAATACCCCCTTTGGTATTTTCGGCCGTCTAGCCACCCCCATAAAAAATCGGTACTATCGCCGCCCCATCCCTGTGGCTTTCGCTCATCAAGTTCAGGAAGGTCCGGCTCATTTGCTAACCGTAGTGAGCGGTGATAAAATTGAGAAATTTAGCATAAATATCGAAAAGGTAATCCACCAGGAGAAACCGGACGGAAAAGGACTGGTTATAAAAATTACAGATCCCCGTTTATTGGAGTTAACCGGCGGAATTGTACAGGGGATGAGCGGCAGTCCCATAATCCAAAATGGCAGGTTGGTCGGAGCGGTAACGCATGTTTTTGTCAATGATCCAACGCGAGGTTATGGAATAATGGCTGAGTGGATGTTGAGACAGACCATTCTCAAAACCAGGCAGATAAGTAGTCTGCCTGGTTTATTTATTTTTGCAATCTGAATCGAATTTTAGAGTAATTAGTAAAATTTTCATTTATTTTCGTATTTTACATATTAAAGAAGGATTATCCTTTTAAAACGTCGAAATGTATTGTGTCTTAATAATTAACAGGAGGCGGGATGTATGGGGGAATCAATTAGTATATTGATTGCAGATGACAACAAAGAACTTTGTGAATTATTAAAAGAATATTTAGACGAAGAAGAAGATTTTAAACTGGTGGGTATAGCGTATAACGGTTTGCAGACTATTAAAATGATTGAACAACATGAGCCGGATGTAGTTATTCTTGATATTATTATGCCTCATTTAGACGGTATCGGCGTGTTGGAGAAACTTAATAATACCCGGCTTAGCAAACGCCCTAAAATAATCATCCTGACTACGCTGGGGCAAGAGACGACGACTTTACGTTCCATCGAATTAGGAGCCGATTACTATATCCTCAAACCCTTTGATTTTCAAGTTCTGGGGACTCGAATCCGCCAGCTTGCCAATGGGGGAAACTCATCCAGCCAGGGACCCGTTCGCAGCAGAAACCTAGACGTGGAGGTAACCAGAATTATTCATCAAATGGGAGTTCCGGCTCATATTAAAGGTTACCAGTACCTGCGAGACGCTATACTCATGGTGATTGAAGAAGTAAATCTATTAGGTGCTGTAACTAAAGAACTTTATCCTATGATTGCCGAAAAATACAATACCACCCCGAGCCGGGTGGAAAGAGCCATCCGTCATGCTATTGAGCTGGCCTGGGACCGGGGTAACGTAGAGATGATGAACAAGTTCTTCGGCTACACCATTAACGTGGAGCGGGGTAAACCTACCAATTCCGAATTTATAGCCATGATTGCCGATAAGCTGCGCTTAGGAACAAAAGTGAGCTAAAGATTTGCGTAAATTTTGCAGGTGAGAAGGAATTACTTTTTTAATGTAGAATTAAAACAATTAGCAATGTCGATTCCTGTTCAATTTTTCCACCTTTTATAATAAACCCAGTTTTAATAAAGAGGTTCAAATATTTTTTTCGGGACCCACTGGTCTCGGTACACGATGTACCGGGGCCTTTTGTTACCTGAGTTCTTATGGGGTCGTTCTAGTTTGTCCAATCTTAATATCCTCTTAGCTGCGGGTACAATTAATTGACCGATAACTATACAGAATACTACCGCTGCTGTAAATTTTTTTGATTTTCAGAAGAATTCAACAAATTGTCTAATGGATGACATATTTTTTATGCTCTGTTCCAGTATCATGTAAAGTAGGTGAAGTATAGGACTGAAATTTATAGGAAGGAGGGAGACAGATGGACCAAATTTTGATTAGTCCGGAACGCTGTTTAGGGTGTCGCAGCTGCGAACTGGCCTGTGCGGTAGAACACTTTCCCGGTAAAGATCTATTTTTGGCGGTAGCTGCTGAGGAACCCCCGGTAGCCCGTATTTTCGTGGAGACTGACGGAAAAACCAACTTTCCCATGCAGTGCCGGCACTGCCAGCAGCCCCAGTGTGTCAATGCCTGCATGACTGGAGCATTAAGGCAGGATAACGAAACGGGCAAGGTTATATTCGGGCAAGACAAGTGTGTGGGCTGTTGGATGTGTGTTATGGCCTGTCCCTTCGGGGTAATTGTTCAAGACTGGCGCCAGAGGGTAGCCTTGAAGTGTGACCGCTGTCCCGACAGGGATGTACCGGCCTGTGCTGCTGCCTGCCCCACGGGAGCCATACGTTTTATGCCGGTACCGGACTATAGCAAGGAGAAAAGACAGCGCTACTTAACCATGTTTGTCGATGAAGAGGGACAAAATGATTAAAGCGGGCACCAGTAATAATTGGGGAGGGATGAAGATGTCGCTTGATAAGAAAACTATCGACCGGGCGGCACGACAAATGCTGGAGCGGACCCGCGCCGACGGGGTAAAAACGGTCTGGGACCGCCTGGAAGCCCAGCAACCGCAATGTGGTTTTGGATTATTGGGCATCTGCTGTCGTAACTGCCTCCAGGGGCCATGTCGGATTAATCCTTTTGGCGAGCCCAGCCGAGGTGTTTGTGGCGCCGATGCCGATACAATCGTGGCGCGGAACTTACTGCGCAGCGTTGCTGGTGGGACATCCGCCCATGTAGACCACGCTTATGAAGTCGTCGAGGCTTTGGATAAGATTGCAAAAGGCCAAATAGATTACCAGATACAAGATGAGCACAAATTGAAAGCCATTGCCACCAAGCTGGGACTGGAAACGGATCAAAAGGATATAACCACCTTGGCCGGGGAAGTTGCGGAAAAAGCCTTTGAATCCTTTACTAACCATACCTCCGAAACTATGGGCTGGCTTGCCGCCTGGGCCCCTCAAGAACGAATTGATACCTGGGGTAAGCTGGGGGTATTGCCCAGAAACGCCGATCGGGAAATCAGGGAAGCCATGCATCAGACTACCATGGGGGTGGATGCCGACCCCATCAATCTGCTGCTGGCAACTGTCAAACAGGGTCTGGTGGACGGCTTTGCCGGGTTAAAGCTGGCTACCGACATCCAGGATATTATTTTCGGTACTCCCCAACCGGTAAAAGCGGAAACTAACTTGGGGGTATTAAAGGCCGATCATGTAAACGTGGTGGTTCACGGACATGTTCCCTTGCTATCAGAAAAGATTGTGGAATGGTGCCGTCGGCTGGAAGAAGAGGCTAAAGCTGCCGGAGCGGCGGGAATTAACGTGGCCGGTATTTGCTGCACCGGTAACGAGGTTTTGATGAGACAAGGTGTGCCACCGGCTACCAACTTCCTGGGACAGGAGCTGGCCCTGGCTACCGGCGCTGTTGACTTGATGGTGGTAGATGCCCAGTGTATCATGCCTTCGTTAATCAACGTGGCCCAGTGTTATCACGGTGAAATCGTAACCACTATGCCCATTTCTAAGATTCCCGGGGCGCATCACGTACCTTTTACCCTGGAAGAAGCGGACCAGCAAGCTCGGGAAATTGTTCGCAGGGCCATTAATTCCTTTAAGAAACGGGATATGAACCGGGTACAGATTCCCGAGGAAAAAGTACCCATTGTGGCCGGGTTCAGTGTGGAAGCCATTATCGGTGCACTGGCTAAAATCAATGCTGAGGACCCCTTAAAGCCGCTGGTGGAAAGCATTAAGAACGGTGCTATTTTGGGTGCGGTGGGCACTGTTGGCTGTAACAATGTAAAATTTACCCAGGACCTGGTGCACGTGGAATTGGTTAAGCAATTGATTGCTAATGATGTACTGGTAGTAGCCACCGGTTGCTCTGCCCACGCCTTGGGTAAGGCAGGGTTGCTCCATCCCGATGCCACCAAGAATGTAGCAGGGCCCGGATTGAGACAGGTACTAACCGCCGTTGGTGAAGCTGCCGGACTGGGTGAGCCTCTGCCACCAGTACTCCATATGGGTAGTTGTGTGGATAACTCCCGCATAGGTGACTTGCTGATAGCGCTGGCCGACTACCTGGGAGTGGCAGTGAAAGACCTGCCGGTAGCAGCATCAGCTCCGGAGCCTCAGCATGAAAAGGCCCTGAGTATTGGGACCTGGGCGGTAGCCATGGGTATTTTGACCCACGTGGGATTACCACCCCATGTACTGGGTAGCGCTACTGTAAGCGGCGCTTTAACGGGACAACCCGTTGAATCATTGTTAGGTGGGAAGTTCTACGTGGAAGCTGACCCGGTGAAGGCGGCTGAGGGCTTAATCAATCATTTAAAGAGCAAACGTAAGGCCCTAGGCCTGTAACCGGAGGTACTGCCATGGCATATGTGATCATTGGCAATAGCGCCGCTGGGCTATTTGCCGCTGAGGCTATTCGCCAACACGATCGAGAACAGCCGTTGATCATTATCAGCGATGAACCCTACCCTGCTTACTCCCGCTGCCTCACCTCTTACTACATTGGGGGGCAGGTTACCGAGCAGCAGATGTACTTGCGCCCTCACGACTTCTACCAACGGCTGGGGATAGACCTGCAACTGAACCAGAAAGTGATTGGAGTAGACCTGGACAAAAAACAGGTAGTTACCCAAAAAGGGGATGCCTTTTCTTATACCAAACTACTGGTGGCTTCCGGGGCCTCTCCCCAAATGCCCAACATACCGGGAATTGACAGCCGGGGAGTTTTTGGCCTGAGGACTCTGGATGATGCCAAGGCCATTGCCGCCCGGGCTACCAAGGGAAAACAGGCGGTAGTTCTGGGTGGGGGTTTGGTCAGTTTAAAGGCCGCCTATGCATTGTGCCGCCGGGGAGTAGATGTGACTGTGGTGGTTACATCCAACCAGGTAATGTCCCAGGTGCTTGATGCAACCGCAGCGGCTATGGTGGAACAAAAGTTGACCGAGCTAGGCATTAAGTTTTTAAAAGGAATGGCAGTATCTGCCATAGAAGCCGACGGCAGCAATCAAGTATCCGGAGTTCAGTTGGCCTGTGGAGACAAGTTACCAGCCAGGCTGGTGTTAGTTGGTAAAGGGGTTAGGCCCAATACAGGTTTTCTAACGGAATCCGGTCTAGTAAAACACGCTGGGGACCCCTTACAGGTCAACCGGCAACAGGCCACTTCAGTTTCCGATGTATATGCTGCCGGGGACGTGGCCCTGAGCTATGACCTCGCCCGGGAAGAATACCGGCTTAATGCCATCTGGCCTAATGCCACGGAACAGGGGATGGTAGCTGGGGCCAATATGGCTGGAGCCACCAAGGAGTATCCCGGCTCAATCAGTATGAACTCCGCGGTGTTTGCCGACCTTTCAGTAATAGCCGCCGGTATTACCCGGCCTCAGGAAAATGATTACCGGGTCTTGACCGACGGTAATCCCCAGAAAGGGTATTACCGGAAACTGGTACTGGCTGACGACCGGCTGGTAGGTTACATTTTGGCTGGGGATACTTCCAGGGCTGGGCTTTACACGGGTTTGATTAAGAAACGGCACAGCATCAAAAACCTGAGTGAACTGTTGCAAGAAAAACCCCGCAGCTGGATTAGCCTGGCGGGACTAGTTGGAACAAATAGGGATAACTCTCTGCTGCACTTGATAAAGTTTGGTGACGGTACCTAAGGAGGCGTTAAACTTGGAGCAATCAGCTATACGCAAATTATCACTGCTCGATCGTTTCTTAACCTTGTGGATCTTTCTGGCTATGGCTGTGGGTGTGGCTTTGGGGTATTGGTTCCCTGGTATTGCTGACCTGCTGGACCGGTTATCAGTTGGTACTACTTCTATTCCTATTGCTATTGGTTTGATTGTAATGATGTACCCGCCTTTGGCGAAGGTAAATTACCGGGAACTAAACAAGGTTTTTAAAAACCGGAAAGTTTTAACCCTCTCCTTAATCCAGAACTGGATTATCGGTCCCCTGCTTATGTTTATTTTGGCTGTCATATTCCTGCATAATTATCCGGAATATATGGTGGGACTTATATTAATCGGGTTGGCTCGTTGTATTGCTATGGTAATCGTATGGAACAGCCTGGCCCAGGGAGATGCTGAATATGCTGCCGCCTTGGTAGCCTTCAATTCTATATTTCAGGTAAAAAGGTCGGCCAGAAACCGGGTCAAGAAAGCTATGGAGGCTATAGAAAATGTTGGTGAATAAGGCTTACCGGTACGAGCTTAAACCAAACAAGACCCAGCTTATTCTTTTGAAGAAACATGCTGGTTGTGC
>NZ_BDGJ01000069.1 GCF_002207765.1 Calderihabitans maritimus | reverse complement strand
TTCACCGGTATCATTAAGGATGCGGACCACATTGGTGTCAGACCCTATATCGATACCGACAAAAAGGGTTTTTCCCATAGCAATAACACCTCCTTTCTGGGGGAAATAGCGAACCAAAATTGGGGTATCCTTGGGAACCTGACGTAACAGCAACCTTGCTGATGAGCACCGACCCTTAAGAGATTGGTGCGCAGCTCCTTGCTGAAGGGAGAACCTCTAAAGGGCGTGCAACCCGCGCGTAAGCGGTTGGCGTCAGGCCCGGGGAGCAGTCT
>NZ_BDGJ01000068.1 GCF_002207765.1 Calderihabitans maritimus | reverse complement strand
AGTTGGAGAACCTGTTGGCATAGATGTTGGTTTGAAACACTTTGCCGTTCTTTCCACTGGAGAGAAAATAGAAGCTCCCAAAAGCCTGGAAAAGAACCTAAAAAGATTGAGAAGGCTGTCCCGGCAACACACAAGGAAGCAGAAAGGCTCGAACAACCGAAGAAAATCAGCTATAAAGCTGGCGAGACTTCACCGCCGGATAAGAAACCAGAGGAGGGATTTC
>NZ_BDGJ01000067.1 GCF_002207765.1 Calderihabitans maritimus | reverse complement strand
GGTTTTCTGCTGTCTTTGCCCTTCTCGCGAACGCATCGGTCTCACCTCTGACTTGATGTTCGGGCCTTCCCCTGCAGTTCATGACCCCCAGGGTACTATGCCCTCTGCTGACTCCTGCCGGTTCAGCCGTGCCTCTCAACACGGGTTACCAGCTCTACCTGGCTTATCCGGCAGGCCTCCCCGGGTAAGAGCGTTAACCTTCACCCCGCACCCGCCCCATATACTCCGCCGTCCCTTGGCAGCCTAGGATTTCGCTGTGTTTCGCCAGCTCATCCGAACGGCTTAGCCTCTTATGGGGTTCTTGTTCATCGGGCCGTGGTTTTGCCGCCGGCTTCCTTCGGATTCCACCTCGCGATGGACACCCTTGCCTTTGGCTACCAGACTCGTGCTGCCTCGCCTGCAGTGGACTTTCACCACCAAGTTAACGCCCATGCCGGGCGCACAAAAAAAA
>NZ_BDGJ01000066.1 GCF_002207765.1 Calderihabitans maritimus | reverse complement strand
GAGAAGGGCAAAGACAGCAGAAAACCCCGAAAGGGGCCTGCCCGCGGGAGGAAGTGGTGAAGCCACGGGGGACCGCGGGAGGGCCGAGTTCTTCTCCGGCACAAAACGGAGCGACACCTCGCGGAGGCCGGGATAGCGGCCTGATGGAACAGGTGGTGGCCAGGGAGAACATGCTGGCCGCCCTAAAGCGGGTGGAGCGAAATGGAGGCGCGCCTGGCATAGATGGCATCCCGACCGAACGGCTTCGGGACCAAATCCGTGCCGAATGGCCGCGCATCCGAGAAGAACTGCTCGCAGGAACCTATAAGCCAATGCCTGTGCGCCGGGTCGAAATCCCGAAACCCGGAGGAGGCAAACGGCTATTAGGGATACCTACCGCAAAGGACCGCCTGATCCAGCAGGCACTTCTGCAAGTATTGACGCCCATATTCGAGCCGCAATTTTCAGAGGCCAGTTACGGGTTCCGGCCTGGAAGGAGAGCCCATGATGCGGTGAGGACAGCGCGTCAATACGTAGAAGAAGGATACGAATGGGTCGTGGACCTGGACATAGAGAAATTCTTTGACCGGGTCAACCACGACATTCTCATGGCCCGGGTGGCCCGAAAAGTGAAGGATAAGAGAGTACTTACACTTATCCGCCGCTATCTCTAGGCAGGCGTCATGGTGAACGGAGTGGTCATAGAGACGGCGGAAGGGACGCCGCAGGGCGGCCCCTTAAGCCCACTTTTGGCCAACATTCTACTGGACGACCTGGACAAAGAACTGGAGAAGAGGGGTCACAAGTTTGTCCGTTACGCTGATGACTGTGCGCCATGAACATTTTCCCTTCGATTGATGGGGAAAATGGTGCTACGCAGGAGATGAGGGAAGGCCCCTCAAAGCCGGCTTGCAGGAGCAGGCTTTAAACCACCTCAAGCTGCAGGGGTCAAGAGCCCATGTAGTGAGCGTTGAGGAAAAGGCAGGAAGAAACCTGTCAGGTAGGAGACAAGGAGACGAGCGCGAAGCGAACCGCCGGTCACGTGTCGAAAGCGTAGGGACGACGTCAAAACCGGGTGGAGTCGTTAACCCGGGATAAATCTGGGGGGAACCTGCTTACTGCCCAGGTGGCGTCCGGCATAAAGGCGGCGTGAACTTGTCTTAGGCTCCTGCGTGGAACATGGGAACCTGTAGCTTCGATGATAAGGGAGAACCCCAATTGGGAGGCCCCCAAGAGGGCAGAGTACCGAGGCGAAGCACAGGGACGGAACAACCTGTAGTAGTGAAGAAAGCCCGTAATAGGGCTGGAGCGAAGGGGTTGTACTGTTCAGCTTTATACTCAGATCAACCCGCAGAGGGGAGGAATCTGGTGAATAAAGCAAAGCCGTTTAATATTTCCAAAAGTGAGATTTGGGAAGCTTACCAACAAGTAAAAGCCAACCAGGGAGCTGCAGGGGTGGATGGACAAACGATTGCCGAATTTGAAAAAGACCTGGGGAACAACCTCTACAAACTCTGGAATCGAATGTCCTCCGGGAGTTACTTCCCACCGCCGGTCAAAAGGGTAGAAATACCCAAAGACGGCGGGGGAACCAGGCCGTTGGGAATACCCGCAGTGGCAGACCGTATAGCCCAAACCGTGGTCAAAAGGCGACTGGAGCCAGAATTAGAAAAAGTCTTCCATCAAGACTCCTACGGATACCGTCCGGGGAAGTCGGCGATAGAGGCAGTAGGAGTGGCCCGACAACGTTGCTGGAAGTTTAACTGGGTCTTAGACCTGGACATCAAAGGTTTCTTTGACAACATCGACCACGGACTATTAATGCGGGCGGTACGGAAACACACCGACTGTAAATGGATACTACTGTACATTGAACGGTGGCTGAAAGCACCGGTACAGTTAGAAGACGGGAGAATGGAGAGACGAGACAAAGGAACGCCGCAGGGAGGGGTGATAAGCCCTCTACTAGCCAACCTTTTCCTCCACTATGCATTCGACATGTGGATGC
>NZ_BDGJ01000065.1 GCF_002207765.1 Calderihabitans maritimus | reverse complement strand
TCGTAATTTGACGTACACTTTTAAGCCTCGATTGGAGCAGGGAAAATTTTACCCGATACTACTTGACACATTCTAGTGTTAAGGTTGGTTTGACAAACTCGAGGTGTACAAATTATAATAATGTACAGCAGAAAGCAATATGGATAAAGGTAATGACAAGGATGATACATTGACACCCCTACCAGAGAGAAGGTACCGTGGGCTGGAAGTACCTTTTAGGAAGGGTCAATGAAAAACCCCCTTGGAACCTTATGCTGAAAGCAGTAGGCAGTAACGGCTGACCCCCGTTAAGAGGTTTGGAGAGGAAAGACTTGTTCTTTCAAAAAGGGTGGAACCGCGGGCAATCCCGTCCCTTTGGGGACGGGATTTAATAATTTTATAAGCAAGGAGGTAGTAGCTGTGACGATGATTACGATTACCTTGAAAGATGGTTCAGTTAAAGAATATCCGGTCTTGGTAACTCCGGCTCAAGTAGCTCGAGATATCAGTCATAAGCTTGCCCGAAATGCAGTGGCGGCAAGAGTAAACGGTGAGCTGATCGATCTAAACCGACCCCTGCAAGATGATGTGACCCTCGAAATTCTCACTTTTGATGACGAAGACGGACAGAGAGTTTATCGTCACAGTACTGCTCATATTTTGGCTCAGGCGGTACAAAGACTCTTTCCCGGAACGAAATTAGGAATTGGACCGGCGATTGAAAATGGTTTTTACTATGATTTTGACCTTAAACAGACTTTTACTCCTGAGGATTTGGCTGCCATTGAAGAAGAAATGAAGAAAATTATCGAGGCCGATTATCCTTTTGAGAGAGAAGAAATGACCCGGGAAGAAGCCATAAAATTCTTTTCTGACAGGGGAGAAGTTTATAAAGTTGAACTGATTAACGAACTATCGGAAGATACTCCTCTCAGTATTTACCGTCAAGGGGAATTTGTAGATTTGTGTGCAGGACCGCATGTCCCCTCCACAGGCTACATTAAAGCGGTAAAACTGCTTAGTGTAGCCGGGGCTTATTGGCGGGGTGATGAAAAGAACAGAATGTTACAACGTATTTACGGTACTTCCTTCCCGAAAAAGTCCCAACTGGATGAACACCTGACACGTTTGGAAGAAGCGCGTAAGCGGGATCATCGAAAATTGGGAGCTCAACTGGGGCTTTTCAGCATTATGGAAGAAGGACCGGGGTTTCCCTTTTTCCATCCTAAGGGGATGATTTTACGAAATGAATTAGAAAAATTTTGGCGGGAAGAGCATATCAAGAGAGGTTATCAGGAAATCAAGACACCTATTATTCTGAACCGGGATCTGTGGGAGAGATCCGGACACTGGGAACATTATAAGGAAAACATGTACTTCACAGAAATAGATGATCGGGATTACGCAATAAAACCGATGAATTGTCCCGGAGCCATACTCATATATAAAACCGAACAGCATAGTTATCGGGACTTCCCGCTGCGTCTCGCTGAACTTGGTCTGGTTCACCGGCATGAACGTTCCGGTGTCCTTCACGGCTTAATGCGGGTGAGGGCTTTTACGCAGGATGATGCACATATCTTTATGCTCCCTACCCAGATTACTTCGGAAATCAAGGGAGTAATTGATTTGGTGGATTATTTTTATAAAATATTTGGATTTGACTATCATGTGGAGCTTTCCACCCGGCCGGAAAAATCGATGGGCTCCGATGAAATATGGGATAGGGCCATTGCTGCTCTGAAGAAGGCCTTGGAAGAAAAAAACATGAATTACGTGATTAACGAAGGAGACGGTGCTTTCTATGGACCTAAGATTGATTTTCACCTGCGGGATTCCCTCGGAAGAACCTGGCAATGTGGAACTATTCAGTTGGATTTTCTCATGCCGGAAAAATTTGACCTTACTTATATAGGCGAAGATGGCCAGAAACATCGACCGGTAATGATTCACCGGGTGGTCTTTGGCAGCATGGAACGTTTCATGGCTATTTTAACTGAGCATTATGGAGGGGCTTTTCCCACCTGGCTGGCTCCCGTACAGGTTAAACTTTTGCCTATTGCCGATCGCCATCAATCCTATGCGTTTGAACTGAAAGAAAGAATGCAGCAACGGGGCATCCGGGTAGAGGTGGACGATCGTAATGAAAAGATTGGTTATAAAATACGGGAAGCCCAGCTGCAGAAGATTCCGTACATGTTAATAGTTGGGGACAAAGAAGTGGAAAATGAAACGGTAGCTGTGCGTAAAAGAACTGAGGGAGACCTGGGAGCAGTCCCGGTAGGTCGGTTTATTGCCGATATTGAAGCCGAAATTGAAGCTAAATCATAAGTAATTCTATGCGGCCAGAACTAACTTTAAAAAATTGCGCTGGGAAAATATTGACGCTTAAAAGAGGTTATGCTATACTAGTCAGGTAAAATTCAATAGTGTAACATAAAGTAGAAGCCGTCCGCTTCTCACCTTATGGCGCCTCGAGCTGCTTATAAGGTTTATTACAATGGTAAATGGTAATAGGAGTGCTTTTTTTGGCGGATGGTTTCATCCGCTTTTTTTCTGTATAGAGGGGTAAATTAGCCGGAGGTGACACAACATTAGTAAAGATTTAAGAATTAATGAGGAAATTCGGGCGCGGGAAGTAAGGTTAATCGACGTAGAGGGTCAACAAATAGGTATTATGCCGCTACGGGATGCGTTGAAGGTGGCCCAGGGAAAAGGCCTTGATTTAGTAGAAGTAGCGCCAAATGCTAACCCGCCGGTATGCCGTATTATGGATTACGGCAAGTATAAGTACGAACAGAGTAAGAAGGAAAGAGAAGCTCGCAAAAAACAAAAGGTAATTAACGTAAAAGAGGTTAAACTGCGTCCGAGCATTGAAGAGCATGATTTCCAAGTTAAACTCCGCAATGCGATTCGTTTTTTAAAGCATGGGGATAAGGTCAAGGTGACGATTATGTTCCGCGGCCGGGAAATTTCTCATGCGGAACTGGGTAAAGAGCTGTGCGATAGATTGGCAGAGGAGGTCAAAGATTTAGCTTCTGTAGAGCGGCCTCCAAAGGTAGAAGGTAGAAATATGGTTATGATTCTAATGCCTAAGCAAGAATAGATTGAGAGGAGGCTTACAGATGCCCAAGATGAAAACGCACCGAGGTGCAGCCAAACGTTTTAAGCTTACGGGTAAAGGAAAAGTTAAGCGGGCGAAGGCTTTTAAATCTCACTTATTGGAAAAAAAGAGTGCTAAAAGAAAGAGAAAGTTGCGCCAGGGTGGATTGGTGAGCGCCGCAGACCGGAGGAGAATCAGGAAATTATTGCCGTATGCTTAGGAACATTGGAAGGGGGTAGTTTTTATGCCGCGCGTTAAAAGGGGAGTTACAAAACGAAGACGTCATAAAAAAATTCTTAAATTGGCTAAAGGATACTGGGGAGCTAAATCGAAATTGTTCCGACCGGCTAACGAGCAAGTTTTAAAATCTTTGGCTTATGCTTATGCTCACCGCAAAAAGAGAAAAGGTGATTTTCGGAAACTGTGGATAGCTAGAATTAATGCTGCTGCAAGATTAAACGGTTTGTCTTACAGCCGCTTTATTAACGGCCTTAAACAAGCGGGAATAGAAATTAACCGAAAAATGTTGGCCGAATTGGCTGTGCACGACCATAAAGCTTTCTCCAAGTTAGTTGAAGTAGCCAAGGAAAAATTGAATGCCTAGGGCGACGGTGGTCGCCTTTTCTTTTTATGCTATCGAAAGTATTAGATTTTCAAGGGCTTGAGAAGTATAAAACAATAGACAAAGTATGATGGTGTGAGGGGTGTTGGCTTATGAAAAAGAGTTTTGTAGTGATAGGTTTGGGGCGTTTTGGCAGCAGTCTGGCTAAGACTCTATCTCAAATGGGGCACGAAGTTCTGGCTGTTGATGTCTCTGAAGAAAGAGTGCAAAATATTTCGGAGTATGTAACCCATGCAGTTCAAATTGACGCCATGGATGAAGAGGCCCTGAAGACTCTTGGGGTGCGTAATTTTGATGCGGTAGTGGTGGCTATAGGACAAGATGTACAGGCCAGCATTTTAGTAACTTTGATATTAAAAGAACTAGGAGTTCAAAGGGTGGTAGCTAAGGCTTTAAATGAAATGCATGGTAAAGTTTTGGAAAGAGTGGGTGCCGATCAAGTTGTGTATCCAGAGCGGGATATGGGCATCCGACTGGCCCATAACCTGATAGCTACTAATGTACTGGATTATATTGAACTGGCTCCAGATTATAGTATTGTGGAAGTAGCATGTCCGGCTGAATTTCACGGTAAAACTCTGGGCGAGCTAAATCTAAGAGCCCGGTACGGCGTCACTGTAATAGTCGTTAAGAAGGGAAATGAAGTTCTGGCTGCTCCTGGTGCTGATGTCAGGGTTTATGACGGTGATGTTTTGGTAGTGATAGGTTCAAAAGAGGGATTAAAGAAGTTGGACATAGGTTAATGGAGGCGTCTGCACAATATGAAGATTCTTACCTCCCGTCAGAATCCTTTAATAAAGCTGGTTGCCGCTTTACAAAAGCGTAAGAAACGAGAAGAAACCGGCAAATTTGTAATCGAAGGAATTCGAATGTTGGAAGAAGCGCTAGTTTCGTCTGTGGCATTTGATTTTGTGCTGTATTCCCCTGAAGTGGGGAAAACTTCACGAGGCAAAAAACTACTGGAGGAAATAGAGAAGAAAAACATTAAAAGCTATCCGGTGGAAGATAATTTGTTTAGAAAGTTATGCCGGACGGAAAATCCGCAGGGAATACTGGCTGTACTTTACCAAAAGAATTCAAATCTGTCTCAAATATTCCGAATCCGACCGGGCATTCTGCTAATAGCTGACGGGGTTCAGGATCCGGGAAATTTAGGCACCATGATACGGACGGCTGATGCAGTATCGGCAAGCGGAGTAGTGGCTACGGAAGGGACGGTTGACTTTTACAATGATAAGGTCTTACGTGCAACTATGGGGTCCGTGTTTCGCATCCCTTTGATCCGCGTTGCTACCGGAGAATTAATCAAAGTCTTACGTCCTGCAGGAATTAAGCTGGCGGTTGCGCATGTGGCGGCCAAAACTGATTACTGGGATGTGAACCTTAAGCCTCCAGTAGCTCTGGCGGTGGGGAATGAAAACAGCGGGCCTTCTAAGGTACTTTTGCAAGAGGCTGATATTTTGGTCAAAATTCCTCTACCGGGCAGAGCAGAATCGTTAAATGCTGCGATAGCGGCAGCCCTTCTTTTATATGAAGTGGTACGTCAAAGTAAAGAAGTGTAAGACATCTGGCTGAAAAGCCAGACCATATATTTGTTCGTGAAAATTATTACTACCTGAATTTTTTTATTTTTCAGCAGGAAAAAGAAAAATCTTGTCGAATAAAATCCTCATCAATGATGAGTGAATGAACAATAAGAGGGAGGGGGCGTGATAAAAGATAGTTCAGCCATTTATTTATAAAAAACAATCCTCATCCGTGATGAGCGAATATTTAGGAGGGTTCGTTGTTGGATTTAATATTACCTGTGCTTAGTATTATAATGATCGATCTAGTGTTGAGTGGTGACAATGCAGTAGTAATTGCCATGGCCTGTCGTCTTTTGCCGGAAAAGGATAGGAAAAAAGCCATTTACCTGGGAACATTTGGCGCCGTATTTTTAAGAGTTATCCTGGCTACCGTGGCCATACAGTTGTTGCGTGTGTCTTTCTTGCGGTTGATAGGAGGTTTATTGCTACTGGTTATAGCTCTCAAACTTTTAAGAGAAGAAAAAGAAGAAAAAGAAGTCGATGCGGCGAGCAATTTGTTTCAGGCTATTAAAATCATTATAGCGGCGGATTTTGTTATGAGTCTGGATAATGTTCTTGGAATTGCAGGGGCAGCCCGAGGACATGTAGGCTTGCTGGTGTTTGGTTTATCGTTGAGCATTCCCATTGTAATTTTTGGTAGCCGGGTACTTCTCGCTTTAATGGAACGCTTTCCGATAATCATCCAGGCTGGGGCTGCGGTACTGGCTTGGACGGCTGGTGAGATGATTGTATCCGAACAGTTTATAAGCCATTGGGTTGAAAATCAGATACCCGAATGGTTGGTGCCGTTAACCGCCATTATTCTGGTTCTAGGTATTGGCCAGCTTTTAAGACAAAAAGAGGTTAGGAGAATTGAGAATTCACTATCTGGTGATGAGCGGTAGTTCGTTGATCTTACATAAGGAAAGGAGGTTGGAAGGGGAAAAGCAGGAAGTTCAAAATCTCTAAACGACAGCTAGGGGCAACGGGGAGATTAGGGGATTAATTATCTGAAACATCAAATCTTACTTAAAAAGTTTGGAGGTGCTGGTGTGACTTTAGCTCATTGGTTATACGTCTTAGGGGTGTTGGTGGTTGTTCTAACCATGATACTCCGCCGAAATGTAGTTATTCCGTGTATTGTATTCACATTTTTAATTGGCTTGGTGTACACCGGTAATCTGATAACGGCGGTACAAGCGGTATTTAATGCCAGCCTGGTGGCGGCGAAAGAATTATTTGGTATTTTCTTGATCATTAGTTTAATGGTAGCCATGTTAAAGTCTATCAGCGCTACCGGCGGAGATGAATTGCTGGTTAAGCCAATGAGTAAATTAATGGTTTCTCCGCTGGTAAGCTATATAGTAGTTTGCGTAGCTACGGTCATAATTTCGTTGTTCTTCTGGCCTACTCCGGCTGTTCCTTTGATCGGAGCGCTGCTAGTACCTGCGGCGGTAAGAGCCGGACTCCCACCTATGTTGGGTGCCGTGGCCTTAGCCTTGGCCGGACAGGCAATGACTCTCGCCGGTGACGTGATTATCCAGGGTGCTCCCGGTTTAACGGCGGCATCTGCGGGGGTTGCTACAGAACTGGTCACCTGGAAGGGAGGACTGCTGACTCTCATTGCCGGAGCGGTAGCTATTCCTTTAGGATATATTTTAAATCGAGAAGACATCAGAAACTTCCAGCACCAAAAGGCGGAAACCGCGGCTACGGCAGAGATGTCTCTTCCCGTGGGACAAGCTGAGGAGAAAAAGGTAGATTTGACCAAAGGTAAGTTTCTGGTTTATTTGCTTATCGCAGCAATGATCGGTGTAGTAGTTTCTATGTTTGGTTTTGATATCAAAGGCGGCGATGCTTCGGCCTTGTTGGGCGGGGTAGCTCTTTTGATTATGCTTGTAGCTACGGTTACGATCGACGGTATCGGTGGTTTTGACAAAATGGCAGACTATGTGGCCGACGGCCTAGTGTTCGCCTTCAAAGTAATGGGGCCCATAATTCCTATTGCTGGCTTCTTTTTCCTGGGAAATCCTGAAGTAGTGGTTAATATTCTGGGTGATGGGGCTCCCGGTTTCTTGTTCGACGTAGGAGAAATGGTGGCGAAGGTTATTCCGCCTACCGGGTTCATGGCCGCCTTCGGATTGTTAATCCTGGGTGCAATCACCGGTTTGGATGGTTCCGGCTTCTCGGGATTACCGGTTGTGGGAACGTTAGCTGGAGCTATGGCTTCGGGAGATGCCAATGTTGCGGCTACCCTGGGTTCTCTGGGTCAGCTGGGAGCAATTTGGGTAGGTGGCGGTGCTCTCGTTGCCTGGAGTTCTCTGGTGGCTGTTGCTGGTATTGTGGGCGTTCCCGTACTAGACCTGGTGAGGAAAAATACTATACCGGTTATCGCGGGACTTGTAGTAGCTACTATTTTTGCGGTGTTATTCATGATGTAATCGGTCTGATAAGCTTGGGCCTTGAAGTATTATTCAAGGCCCAAGGCACTGTTTCACGACCTGTTTGCTATTGACTTGCCGGAGAGAAGTAACTGAGGGGAAGGGCTTCCAAATGGGAATTGTGTTTGCTCTGGTCACGGCTTTCAGCTTCAGTGCCAGCAGTATATTTGTCAAAAGAGGACTGCGCTATGGCTCCAGTGACAGTGCTGTATTCTACACTATTGCCGCTAACGTAATCTTTTTCGGAATCGGAATGACTTTCCTTTTTCGTGGTCAAACTGAAATCTATAATACCAGCGGTCTGATCATTTTTTTGATCTCTGGCATTTTGGGACCCGTTTTCGGTCGTTTTTCCCTTTATAAAAGCATCAGTTACATCGGGGCTTCCCGGTCGGCGTCACTCAAAATAATTTCTCCGGTTTTTTCGGTATTCCTGGCCTTTCTGTTCTTACGAGAATGGTTGAACATTTTTTCCTTGCTGGGCATGGCTGTAGTATTGACGGGTGTTTATCTGCTCAAGGATGAAACGGAACGCACCGGCAGAGAGAAGGACAACTTGGCCCAAGACAGACTATGGTTTGGTATTTTATGGGGTTTGTTTTCTGCCTTCCTCTTCGCCGCCACAAATGTAGCCAGAAAACTCGGTTTAAGATTTATTCCTTCCGCTATAGTTGGTTCCGCGGTTAGCACTTTTGGAGGGTTGGTTGCGTTTACCATCTATTACTTGGCTAAAGGCAAACTGCGAGAGATCATCCTGGTGGAACGCCCTGCGTTGCAAAACTTTCTTATCGCTGGTTTATTGACGTGTTCGGCTATCTTCAGTTATTTTGTGGCTCTATCTTACGTATCGGTACCGGTAGCGATGACTATTGCTAATACGGAACCTTTATTCACTTTGGCGTTGAGTAAACTGTGGAGAGAAAAAGATGAAGCGATAAATTTGAGGTTGGTCTTCAATGTAGCTTTAATTGTGGCTGGAGTAACTATAATAGCTATTTTCCAATAAGAAAAATCAACCCTTTCGGGCATTGTCACTGATTAAAACGTTATGTTAAAATTAGTTAAAATCTTGGATGGGTAAAACGGAGGTTATCTGATGTTAAGTGAGCGCAGACAACTGGAAATGAAGATCTTGTCGATTATCCACGATGGAAGGGAACCTGTTGGCTCCGGGACCATTAGTGAGCAGTTACGGCAGGCTGGTATTAAGGTAAGTGAAGCTACTGTGGGAAGAGTTTTAAGAGGGCTCGATGCTCAAGGCTATACCGAAAGAGTAGGTTATCAGGGTCGAATAATCACCGCAAGGGGCCTGGAACAATTGGCCGAACTACGTCGCGAAAAAGAGAAATTATCCTATGGTTTTGAGCTAATAAAACTGGTTCATAGTACCAGCAAGGAGAATCTTATTGACCTGCTGGTAGCTCGCAGGGCTATTGAAGGGGAGACTGCTTATTTGGCAGCTTTAAATGCTACCGAGAAGGAGATATTACAACTCCACGAAATTCTGGAGCGGCAGAGATCCCATTACAGATTTGGAATAGGTGGCGCCGAGGAAGACTTGAAGTTTCACGGGCTAATTGCTGAAATGGGACGAAACAAGGTGCTGCAGGCGGCCCTGAAATTAATCAGGCAGGACGGCCAGTTGGGACCGGTATTAGAATATATTCGCAAAGAAGTGCATAGCAGTATTGTGGTCGATCACGAAAGGATAGCCCAGGCCATTGCGGACAGAAAAGCTGAAGAAGCTCGAGCGGCTATGGTTACGCATATAGAAAATCTTATGGCAGACGTTGAAAAATACTGGGATCAGGTTATTAAAAAAAATAAAACGGGATAAAAAATATGGAGATAAGAAGGAAATTGATAATCATTGTCGAATGTTTCTTTTAAATGTAAATTTTTTTCTACGACGACCATCATCAATGATGAGCGATTAAGGGGGTGATTTTATAGTAGACCGTATTGATCCATACAAAGCCAAGATGTTTAAAGAGAACCCCTATGCATTAAAGAAAGAGATAAACGGACGATTGGTGGTGGTTTTACGGGGTAAATTGGAGAAACGAGGCTTAGAGCTCATCAGCTCTATTTCCAGGGTGGTGAAGCAAGGGGAAATTCACGAGTTGATAGTTACCACTCAGGAAGCTAGCCCGGGAGGTACGGTAGAGCGGGTTGCCTACATTGGCTTCGTGGAAATTTACCAAGGAGGAGTAATTGTAGTCGGCGATGGGGTATATTGCGGAGAACAGTACCTGGGACAAATTGTCGGCTTTGAAGAAACTCATATGCCTAATCATTTAAATTTGGTGATCAGGTCTGATGATTTCAGCAGCGGGTTGGAACGAGGACTGGAGCTGGATATGAAAGTGATTTTTAAGCAGAGAAAATAAATAATTGTCATCAATTGCACATCACTGATGAGGAACTAACGGGGAGGTCGAGGTGCGTGATTGAGGAAAAGTTAAAGGAACTGGGATTACAACTGCCGGAAGCACCTGAGCCGTTAGCTGCTTACGTTCCGGCAGTCAAGGTTGACAAATGGGTATACACAGCAGGTCAGATACCCCTGATAGGGGGCAGTTTGAAGTATAGAGGGAAATTAGGAAGGGATTTGACGGTAGAGGAAGGTTATAAAGCGGCGGAGATCTGCGCCCTCAACTGCTTAAGTGTTATCAAGGCAGCTGTGGGAAGTCTGGACCAAATTGAGAGAATTGTTAAGGTAGTCGGTTTTGTTAACAGTGCTCCCGGATTTATTGAACAGCCTAAAGTTATTAATGGCGCTTCGGAACTTTTGGGAAAATTATTTGGTGAGGCCGGTCAGCATGCGCGTTCGGCTGTAGGGGTAAACGAGTTGCCTGCCGATGCCCCGGTCGAGATTGAGATGATAGTTAAACTTAAATAATTAATTCTTAAGAAAGGAGATGATTTAATACTATGGCTAAATTTAAGTTTAAGTATCAGATGTACAAACATTTGCAAAACAGCATTTCCCAAATTTACGCGGAAGCCAGGAAGGCTGCCGATGAAATCGGTATTCCAGGTGATTTGAGAGGAAAGTTTGGTTTAACGGGTGCTATTTCCGGCTGCCCTGCTCCGCTCCGGGATGATATCATCCGAGCGGGGGAAATTGAGGCGAAAAAGGTGGTTCCTCTTGCCCACTATGTGGAAGAAATGAGGGGACTAGTTAAGGAAGTTTACGGCGATGAGTATGATGTATGTCCGGTAAACACCTGCGAGGCCGGATTGTGGGTTACTTTTGACACTCTGTTCACCCCGCCCAATCAAGGAAGGGGCGATAATTACCGGGCTCGTTATATCGCTCCTTACGAAAAGCACTTGCATCACCAGGGCAGTTATGGAAGACCTTTCCCCGCCCGGTACAAGGACATCTTTGCCGACCGCGGTACAACTGCCGGAGAGTTAGGATTTTACGGTAAGCGGCAGAACAACCTGGATACCGTTATCGTGCCTCTGGTAGGTGCCCGCTATGACGTTCACGGTATCAAGTATCATCCAGTGCCGCTGTTAACGGGAGTTGATCCGGAAGCTTCCGCCCAGGTTATTGCTGAACATGCTGAAAGACACGGCGCTTTTCTAACCGGTTTTACCAGCTTGGGTTATGACACTCCGGGATACGGTTACGGCGTTAAAGATGAGAACGGTACTCCTGTGTTACAAAAGAAAATTGCCGAGTTAGCCAAGAAATACAATGTTCCTTACGTAATCGACAATGCCTGGGGGCTGCCATTCATCGGTACCGACATTACCAAGAACGGTGCTACCATCCAGATTTATTCCATGGACAAGGCTACCGGTTCTCCCATAGGCGGGTTGATTATCGGCAAAGAAGAATACATGGTACCCATTCGCCGGGCTCTGGGAATGCACGGCGATCGCTACGGAACTATAGCCTCCTATGGTAAGGCTGCCTATGTGACTCAGGATCCCGGTAAAGAATCTCTGGCGGGAATGCTGGCCGCCTTGAGAGTGCTGAAAGATAAACCGGAGGTTTTGAATAAGCCCCTGGATGAATTGTACCGTATCGTAACCGAAGAGTTTGCGGCGATAGAACTGCCGGAAGAAATCAAACAGGGGATTATCATAAGCAAGTCATACAACTCCAACGCGGTGGAAGTTAACTATGAAGGAACCTGGAAAAACGGCATGGGTATTCCCATTTTCTCCATTGAAGATATGTATGCGGGGAGCAATATCTTCCAAAGCGGGTTAGCGCAGATGGGAGTAATACCGACTATCGCCTATGACGCCAACATTTTCATTTCACCGGGATTGGGTACTACAGATGATGACGGCCAGCTAATTGAAGAACGGGCCCGCTATGCGGTCAAGGCTTTAGTTAAGTTAATTGAAATTACCTGTAAGTATGCCGGTATTTTAGATTAATCTATCAAAATTAAGGGGGGTGCCACATGGCTAAGGTAGTTGTTGTAGGCGGAGGCTGGGCCGGCAGTGGAGCCGCCTTGGCGGCTGCTCAAGCCGGAGCCGAGGTAGTCTTACTGGAAAGGACTGATATGTTACTGGGGACGGGCCTTGTAGGCGGTATCATGCGCAACAACGGCCGTTTTACCGCCACGGAAGAGGCCATAGCCATGGGTGGCGGCAAGATTTTCCAAGCAGTTGACGGAGTTGCCCGGCACAAAAACATCGAATTCCCCGGTCATAAGCATGCTACCCTCTATGATGTAGCTAAAATCGAACCGCAGATCAGAAGATTGCTGCGGGAGGAGGGTATCGAAATACGCCTCAAGAGCAGGGTTACTGACGTGAAGATGGTTGGACCGGGAGTAATTGGGGCGGTAGTGACGGAGGACGGAGAAGAAATAGAGGGAGACGTTTTTGTGGAAGCGACAGGTACTGCCGGTCCGATGGGTAACTGCAAGAAGTATGGTAACGGTTGCGCCATGTGCATTTTGCGTTGCCCCACTTTCGGTCCCAGGGTGAGCATTGCGGCCAAAGCAGGCGTCAAGGAATTTATGGGGCAGAAAGCCGACGGCAGTATCGGGGCCATGAGTGGCTCTTGCAAGTTACACAAAGAGTCTTTAAGTAAGGAAATAGTGGACAAGCTGGATAGAGATGGAGTCGTGGTAGTTCCAATTCCCGGACACCTGCGCAAAGAAGGTGCCCTGGAAATGAAGGCGTGCCAGCAGTATGCCTTGAAGGAATTTGCCGAAAATATCGTCCTGTTAGATACCGGCCATGCCAAGCTGATGACCCCCTTCTATCCCCTAGATATGTTGCGGCAGATTCCCGGATTTGAGGAGGCCCGGTACGAAGACCCGTATGCGGGTGGAATCGGAAACTCAATGCGTTACCTGGCTATTTCGCCGCGGGATAACTGCTTGAAAGTTGAAGGTATGGAAAACCTCTTCTGTGCCGGGGAAAAGGCAGGCCTGTTGGTCGGCCATACGGAGGCCATTGTTACCGGTTTACTGGCCGGTCATAACGCCGTCCGTAAAACAAGGGGTCAGGAACTTCTGGAGATACCCACTTCTCTGGCTATTGGGGATGCTATAGCTTATGTAAACGAGCAGATGAAGACAGAAGAGGGAAGAAGGAAGAAGTACACGTTCTCGGGTTCCGTCTATTTTGAGCGGATGAAGGAAAAGGGACTTTATACTACCGACGTAGAGGATATAAGAATGCGGGTAGAAGCAGCAGGGTTGACCAACGTTTTCCTGGCCTAAGAACGAAAATTTAAGGCTCAAGGGGGCGGTTTTCATGGAGAAAGCTATCCACAAGGTGGCAGATGCGGTAGACGTAGAAACCTTTATTATATGTAGAAACGAGAGCGAAGGGAAAAAGCTTGCCATTCAACTGTTGCAGGAGATGGGTTTTACCGATACGGATATAGTGTCTTTACAGTTCACCGGTCCTGGAGCGAGGGTTAGGGCCCGAGCTTATATTCACCGGCCCGGATCTCACTACGGTTGGTTATAAACGAAAGACATCAGGGGTGATGGCAGTGACGGCAATTAAGAAAGTGTTATTAGCTCCGCTGGATCCGGTTCATGATATCGGGCTTAAAATTATGAAGCGATATCTCGATGAAAAAGGTTTTTCCACCATTCTCTTGCCTCCAGACCTAAAAGCAGAGGAAATTATTCAGAAAGCTATCGAGGAAGAAGTAGATGCGGTTCTAATCAGCCGAACTTTGGGTTATCGCGTGGCGGAAATGCTGGCCAATTTTGTGGACCTGGCCGACGCGGCAGGTTTAAGAGACCGGGCTAAACTGGTTATTGGAGGTAAAGCCATCAGGCCGGAGCTGGCGGCAGAATTGGGCTTCGATGCAGGTTTCGGACCGGGGACCGAACCGGAAGAACTGATAGCTTTCCTGGAAGACCGTCCTTATATCCCTCCCATTGACAAACAAAAGAAGGATAAGAAAGACCTGTGTCAGGACTTTTCCTACCGGTACCGACACGCCAGGATTAAAGAATATCTGGATCAAATTGTGGATGATATCCTGATTTGGGCTGGAGATAAGACCTCCCCCGGGGTAGAACGGGCACTGGTAAGAGAAAAACTGCTGGAGGCCGAGAGAGAATACGAAACAGGAAAAATGAGCGAGCGCCAGTGGAATAAGATCCGGGAAGAATTGTTGGAAGAATACTTGTATTATGCTGACGATGTGGTGAAGCAGTTTTACCGGGAAGGGAAGGTTCCGGCCAAAAGTCGGCAGCTAACACAAACGGAAATAGAATCATTGGAAAAGTATGTTCAAGAGACGGAAGCACGAATGAGTACTACCAGGGTTCAGCACGTGGCTTCAAATCCCACTTTGTTTATCCAGTACGGTACCGGCTGTCCTTTTATGGATATTGCTCATATTAAGATTGCTGAATCCTGGGGCGCGGACGGTGTTATCCATTTTGACCCCTCCTGGGGGGCTCGGACGGAAGGGTTGTTGGAAGGTTATTTAACCCACGAGGAAGACGGTTCGATTATTACCCAGGATAACTTGCGCCGGATCAGGAACTCTTTAAGTCCTTCCACTCTTTGGCAGGTAAGAGCGCACCGGGGCCTGAATACACCGGAAACAGTGCTACTGGCCGGTTATACCGGTGCCGATCTGACAAAAATCAATATAGCTTACGGGTCACTGGGAGCGGGTACCGACCCGGAACGCATGTGCATTGACGGCATAGCAGCTATTAAATACGCTGCCCGTTTCGGGATGCCCTTCGACGTAGTTACTAACGAAGAGTTATGCGGCGTTCCGGCTTACAAAGCCTTTGCCGGAATGTTGATCGTAGCTCACCTGACCCTCCGCCTGGGAGGAAAGCCCATTTTACAACCCTTGTTCTGCTATTCTCCGGAAATGATGATTTACGGCGGAATGAAAGATAATTACGTTGATTTCAACGCGGCCAAAATTTCGGCTTTGCGGGAAATAATTGACGCACCCATCTGGCCGGGAGCGCCCATAGGATTTCTGACTCATACCGAAGACCGGGTGCAATCATCGGTTACCACCGCCCTCCACGCTGCTCTGGCTTCTTCCCTGGGAGTAGTCGCCATCTCTATAGCTTCCTCCGACGAGGCCTATTCAGGAGGGCCCATTGTTGGAGCCTCCCGGGTGGATACTCTACAGGCGGTAAAGGAAGTATTCCGCTTTTTCGGCAGTACCAGCATCACCCCGACCGGTCAGGCGGAAGAATTCAAGGGACAAATTATAGATGGAATTGAAAGTGTCTTAAAAGAAGTTCTGGTCAAAGGTTCCTTTGTCAGAGCTTTATACGAGGGAGTGTTGGGCAGCAGGGAAGATGGGGCTTATCCCGGCAGGGTCGGCCGGGGCACAGTGATCAAGAAAAAAGCAGCTCGGGTGGGGTAGATATGGGAGCGTACACGGTGGGAATAGCCGGTACGGCAAAGAATACGGGAAAGACCACTACTACGGATGTTATTTTAAGATTGCTGCACCAGCAGGAACGGACAGTGGGCCTTACCAGTATCGGTTATGATGGCGAAGAAATAGACAATATTACCGGCCTTCCTAAACCCCGCCTGCGGCTTTTACCGGGCATGCTGGTGGCCACGGCGGAAAAATGTCTGCAGGTCAGCCGGGCGGAGTTAGAAATATTGGAAAATAGCGGAGTGAACACTCCTTTGGGCCCTGTATATATTGCCCGGGTGAAACAGGAAGGATTGGTGGTGCTGGCAGGTCCCAACAAGGCGAGGGAATTGGCGCGGGTCAGAGATTGTATGTCTGCCTGGCATCCCGATATAATCCTGGTAGACGGTGCTTTAAACCGGCTGGCGCCTATGGTAGAGGCAGACGGAATCATCATTGCCACCGGGGCCGCCTATTCTCCTAAGGTAGAGGAGCTTTACCGGGATACGTTATCTTTGGCGGCGGCGTTTCAACGGCCAGTTGCTCCGCCTGAAATGGTGGGCAGAGAAGGAAATATTAACGTTATTTTGGAACGGGATAAATTTTACTTGAAGACCGGCTCGTTATTGAATAAAGAAACTGTTGAAGAAATAATGGCATTGGACCAACAAGAGCAGAATTTAAAAGGGATCTACATCCCCGGAATTGTAAGTGTTAATGCTCTAGAGGAACTTGTTGACAGATTAATTGGTAATGGCAATTGGTGTACTTTAACTTTTCGGAACCCGGTACACCTGCTGGTCAGCGGGGAATACCAGGTATTGTACAAGATACTTGCGAACTGGCAGCAGCAGGGGGGGCGGGTAGCGGTGGCCCGCTCTTTGCCGTTATTGCTGATCACGGTGAATCCTTTTTATCCCGCTTACGATGCGAAGCATCGTATTTACCGCGAAGCCCGGATTGACGGGGAAAAACTAATCAGAAGACTGCAACAGGACCTAACGGTTCCGGTAATAGATGTCCTGCGCCCGGGAAGCGAATTAATTCTAAAAAGAGTTCTTCAAGAACATCTGGTATCTCAACGTCCTTCCAATATTTCCTCGTAGATTTTTTTAATCCTCTCAGTCGTTATTTGACCGGAAAAAGTAGTATAAATCGGCGCAAGTCTTCTATCATTTGAATGAACTATCAAATACCCTTCAAGTCACCAGATAACGGAATAACAATTTTTGAAATGTGAGCTTGACCCCTTTCCCAACCTAAATGTTACGGGTTTGCTAGCTTCAGCAAACTCATATTGAACAGAATTACCAATTTTCTCTTCTAATTCTTCCGTAGTAACGGCAAGTTTGACTGCCTGTAGCTTCCTGTTCAAAATATTTTCTAATGCAGAAGTCAGCTCTTCATAATACTTAGTACTTTCGTTTACTGTTCTAATTTCACTTTGGTAATGTATATTTATTTCTTTAGGTCTAACAGGTTCACTCTTTCCTAAGATAAAGATTGACGAAACCATGATTATAAAGAACGCCGTTATGAGTAAATACGTTGGCTTTATCAAAAAGCTCGCCTCCTTAATGACGACTGCTATTTCGAGAGCAAGCAGGACTTAACTTAATCAGGGACCAATTACTTTTATCGTCACGTCAGTGTGCAGTTGTCACTAAAACGAAACCCGCAGGGGTGAGCATGAAAGTTTGAAGGAGCAGGCCCGAAGATAAGGACAGTAAAATGCCAGGGAGAATGTTTTCCGCGGTCAAGAGTGCGCCGAAAAAGTTAAGGTGGATGAATTCTTGCGTTAACTTGTAAGAAGGGAGTGCTTGTGATATAATGTACGACAGAAAAAGCCCCTAAAAAAAAGAAAGGGTGTGGGAGTCCATGTTTTGGCCCGCCGACTTTTTTTGGAGGATCTTTGAAAAGACCGGTTCTATAACTGCCTATATTATTTACCGGAGGTTGATACTGCAATAGTTTTTATATAATATAATAACAATAACATCTTTTTCAAGCAAATGTGATGAGTGGGAAAAGTAGTCTACCGCCGCTCTTACAGAGAGACGGGGCCACCGGCTGAAAGCCCTGTCAAGAAGCAGGTAGATGAAGTTCGCCCATGAACAGCAGGCTGAATTCAGTTGCGACAGCAACTGATAGTAGGCTGAGCCGGTTCTTCCACCGTTACCTGGGAGACAGTATCAAGCAGTTCTACTGCTTCGTACTGGTCAAGTGAATCTGGTCATCCAGATTAAATAGGGTGGTACCGCGGAAGAGAGCTTTCGTCCCTAGACGGAGGCTCTTTCTTATTGCTTTTATCCGATAAACGGTTCGTAGGAGGGGTCGAGGTGAGAGAACAAATTGAGAAGATTAAGGAAGAAGCCGATCAGGCTTTTCGCCTGGCCAAAAGCAGCGAAGAATTGAACCGGCTGCGGGTTAAATATCTGGGGAAAAAAGGCGAAATGACCCGGGTTCTGAGGGGAATGGCCCATATTCCTCCCGAAGAGAGACCGGCAGTAGGCCAACTGGCCAATGAAGTAAAAAATTATCTGGAAACAGTACTGGAGCAAAGGTTACAGGCTTTAAAACAGGAGGAAAAGGAACGGAGACTGGCTGCCGAGACGATAGATATTACTTTGCCCGGTCAAAGATTATTAATGGGCAGGAAGCATCCCTTAACCCAGGTACTCGATCAAATCAAGGAGATTTTTATAGGGATGGGTTATGCTGTTGCCGAAGGGCCGGAAGTGGAGTATGACTATTACAACTTTGAGGCTTTGAATTTGCCCAAAGACCATCCGGCCAGGGATATGCAAGATTCTTTCTATATTACCGATGAAATCCTGTTGCGTACCCACACATCGCCGGTTCAGGTAAGGGTAATGGAAAAAATGGTACCCCGGCTGCCCATCCGCATTATTGCTCCGGGGAAAGTCTACCGGCGAGATGATGACGCCACTCATTCCCCTATGTTCCACCAGGTGGAAGGGCTCCTTGTGGACCGGCATGTTACCTTTGGAGACTTAAAGGGTACGTTGTTGGCTTTTGCCAAACAGATGTTTGGTGACGAACGGGAGATCCGACTGCGGCCCAGCTACTTTCCTTTCACCGAACCCAGTGCCGAAGTAGACATTTCTTGTATCAACTGCGGGGGTAGCGGTTGTCGGGTCTGTTCTTACACGGGATGGTTGGAAATTTTAGGTGCCGGGATGGTTCACCCGCGAGTCCTGGAAATGTCCGGGTATGATCCCGAGGAAGTCAGCGGTTTTGCTTTTGGTATGGGAGTAGAGCGGATAGCAATGCTGAAATACGGTATCGATGATCTCCGGTTGTTGTTCGATAACGATCTGCGGTTCCTAACCCAATTCTAGAGAGGAGGAAGGTGCAGTGCGAGTTCCCTACAATTGGTTGAAAGAATATGTAGAAGTAGACTTGAGCCCTCATGATTTGGCGGACCGGATGACCATGGCCGGGATAGCCGTAGACACTGTTCACTACCTGGCAGAAGGTCTGGAGCGAGTAATAGTAGGGGAGATTGTAGATATCCAGAATCACCCTAACGCTGATAAACTGGTTGTATGCCGCGTTGATGTAGGACAAGAAGCTCCTTTACAGATTGTGACGGGAGCTCCTAACGTAGCTGTAGGGCAACGAGTTCCGGTGGCTCTACCGGGAGCTCAACTACCTTCCGGCTTGAAGATATCTACGACGAGCCTGCGGGGTGTGGAGTCTCAAGGAATGTTATGTTCGGCCGAGGAATTGGAACTGGACTGGCAAGGCCTGCCTGGCCATGAGGAAGGTATATTGATTTTAGATGGTCGGGCGCCGGTAGGAGAAAGTGTCGCAAAGGTATTAGGGCTGGACGATTACGTTCTGGAGTTGGACCTGACTCCTAACCGGGCCGATTGCCTTTCCATAGTAAACGTGGCCCGAGAGGTGGCGGCGATAACGGGAGCCCGTTTGAAACTGCCGGAAATAGTTGTGGAAGAAATCAAAGGCGATATCTCTTCCATGGCTTCCGTAGAAATTGAAGATAAAAATCTTTGCGGGCGCTATATAGCCAGAATATTTACGGACATCAGGATTGAGCCTTCTCCCCTTTGGATGCAGCAGCGGCTACATAGTGCCGGGGTCAGACCTATTAATAATATTGTAGACATTACCAACTATGTTATGCTGGAACTGGGTCAGCCCCTTCACGCTTTCGATTATGATACTCTGGAAGGGCGGCGTATCATTGTGCGCCGTGCTCGAAAGGGAGAAAAAATTGTTACTCTGGATCAGGTGGAAAGGAACTTGGACCCGGAAATGCTGGTGATTGCTGATGCACTCCACCCCGTAGCCTTGGCAGGGGTAATGGGCGGTCTGGAAACCGAGGTAACGGAAAGAACGCAAAACATTCTGCTGGAGGCAGCCCATTTTAATCCGACCAGTATCCGTAGAACCTCTCGCAAATTGGGTCTGAGGTCGGAAGCTTCCATGCGTTTTGAAAAAGGGGTGAACATAGACGGTACTTTGCTGGCAGCTAACAGGGCCGCCCAATTGGTTAACCAACTGGGAGCCGGGAAGGTAGTGCGGGGAGTTATCGACTGTTACGAAACTCCTGCGGTGCCGGTTTCTATAAATTTAAGGGTTTCCCGTGTTAATAAAGTCTTGGGAACGGAGCTTGACCGGGAGGCAGTAGCAAATATTCTCGCACGCCTGCATTTTCAGGTAGTGCCAGTCAATGACGATATTCTTAAGGTGGATATTCCCACCTATCGCCTGGATGTTACCAGGGAAATTGATCTGGTGGAAGAAGTGGCCCGTATTTATGGCTATGACCAGATTCCTTTAACCCTTCCCCAGGGCGCAACGGCGGAGACGAAGAAAAACAAGCTGCAGAAGACGGAAGAAAAAATTCGTCAGGTGTTGGCAGATTGCGGGCTCATGGAGGTTATTACTTATAGCTTCACCAGCCCCAAGGTCTTTGACCGGATAAGGCTTCCAGAGGAGGATCCCCTGCGCAAAGTAGTTCGCCTGCGTAATCCGTTAAGTGAGGAACAAAGTGTCATGCGTACCACCCTTCTGCCGGGCCTGCTGGAGACGGCCCAGCGCAATGTCAGCCGTAACAACCGGAATATGGCCATTTATGAAGTAGGGCACGTTTTTATTCCGAAAGAAGAAGGGAAATTGCCGGAAGAAAGGTTAAAAGCCGCCGCTCTGGTTATGGGTCAGCGTCCCAGGGGTTGGAACTGGCCCGCCCAAGAGCTGGATTTCTTTTACCTCAAAGGGGTGCTGGAAGAATTATTGGAGCAGTTGGGAATTTCTGCTTGGAATCTTGTTAGAACTACTCATCCGGCCCTGCACCCTGGTCGTACTGCTGAGATCCGCTTCAACGGGGAAACGGCGGGGTTCATGGGAGAAGTTCACCCGGACGTACAAGAAAATTACGAACTACCCAGGCGGACTTGCGTTTTTGAGCTGGATTTGGTCTTACTAGATCGCTACAGTACGGATAAGAAGAAGTATGTGCCCTTGCCCAAGTTCCCGGCGGTAGAACGGGATTTGGCGGTCGTGGTTCCCGAAGAAGTACCGGTCAAAGAGGTGGAGGAGCGGATAGTTCAGTCTGGAGGAGATTTGTTAAAGGCGGTACGTTTATTCGACGTTTACCGGGGAGAGCAGATTAAGCCCGGATACAAGAGCCTGGCCTACTCTCTTCTGTACCAGTCTCCTGATCGTACTTTGAAGGACGAGGAGGTTAATGAGCTACACCATAAGATTATAGAGGCTCTGGTGGACGCTGTTGGCGCTCAACTGCGCGTGGACTAAACATCGTCCTAGCAGGAATCAGGAGAATTTTGGCGAAACTTGCTAAAAAGCATGGGAGAAAGAGGGGAGTATGGTTGGCTATGGACCAGGAGCAGGGGCAAAAGTCCAGGGTTACGGTTAACATTCGCGGGCGGGATTATACCGTGAGGGCAGCGGCTAGTCCGGAATATATCTTAAAACTGGCCGCCTATGTGGATGAAAAAATGAAAAAGATTGAAGAAAAGAATAAACTGCTGTCTCCTTATAAAGTAGCTGTTCTGGCCGCGCTAAATATAGCTGATGATTTAGCCAAACTGCAAAAAGACTATGACGATTTGGTTAAAATGATAGAGGAGGCCAAAAAGGCCGGGAGCGTAAATGAATAACGCCTGTTCAGGCGTTTTTTCTTCATAGGAAGGTAAACTATAAAAGCAAAGAAAGAAATTTTGGCGATAAGGAGGCAAATTATTTGACTAACCTGGAGATTGCATGGATTTTTAACGAAATAGCCGACCTCATGGAACTTAAAGGAGACAATATATTTAAAGTTCGCGCTTACCGGAAGGCGGCCGATATATTACACCATTTGCCGGAAGAAATAGAAAATATTTACCACCGGGAAGAATTGAACCAAATCCCCGGGATAGGCAAAATCCTGGCTTCAAAAGTCGAAGAAATACTGCAGACAGGTCGCTGTAGTTATCTGGAAAGATTAAGAGAAGAAATACCTCAGGGCCTGAAGGAAATGCTGGCCATCCCCGGCCTGGGTCCTAAATCCGTTCAAACCATCTACAAACGTCTAAATATTACTACGTTAGAAGAACTAGAAGAAGCTGCCCGCAAGAAACGGATAAGAAAACTGCCGGGAATGGGTAGTAAGACGGAACTTAATATTTTAAGAGGAATAGAAATGCTGCGGCGAAATTGCGGGCAAGTTCCCATGGGATTAGCCATGTCTTTAGCCGAAGCCTTGATTGCAGACCTGAAGGGTTTGCCGGAAGTGGAGCGAATTGAAATTACCGGGGATTTACGCCGGGGACGGGAAATGGTGGAGGGAGTTGATCTCCTGATTGGGTCTCAGGCGCCCCAGGGAATAATATCCGTCCTTAATAAAAGTCCCAAGATTAAGCAGGTATTGAGTTGCGATGAGCACCGTATCGAGGCAACAACCTGGTTGGGAATACGGGTGATTATCAACATTGTGGAACCGGAAAATTTTTATCTGGCCTGGCAGCAGCTTACCGGTTCTGCAAAACACAATCAAAGGCTGCAGGAGAGGGGCGACAAGTTTCATTTGAAACTGAGCCCCAGCGGCTTAATCCGTTCTGAGGGGCATGAAATGCTTCCGGTGAAAGGGGAAGAAGATATTTACCGTTATCTCGAACTGCCTTACATACCACCGGTTCTCCGGGAGGATACAGGGGAGATTGAAGCGGCCATAGAGGGAAGGCTACCTGAGTTGATTCAGCTGGCAGATATCAAAGGGGATCTGCATGTTCATTCCAATTGGAGTGACGGGGTAAGTGAAATTATCCAGCTAGTTGAAGCAGCTCGAGAAAGAGGATATCAATATTTAGCCATTACCGACCATTCCAAGTCACTGAAAATTGCCGGTGGACTTTCGGAAGAAAAATTGCGGGAGCAGCGGGAGGTGCTGAGAAGCCTGGAGGAAAGTTTAGGAGATATTCACCTGCTGGCGGGGGTAGAGGTAGATATTTTACCTGACGGCAGCCTGGATTACGAAGATTCCTTTTTGGAGGAAATGGACCTAGTAATTGCCTCCGTGCATACCCATTTTCGTATGGAAAAGGACCGAATGACTGCCCGGATTGAGTCAGCACTTAAAAATCCTCTGGTGGACATTCTAGCCCACCCTACAGGACGAATCCTGGGACGGCGAGATCCTTATGCTGTAGACCTGGAATACCTTATGGAGGTTGCTGCCCGTACCGGTACCTGTATGGAAATAAATGCTTCCCCGGACAGGCTGGATTTGAATGAGAAGGGAATCCGGAAGGCCAAGGAATACGGAATTCCGCTGGCTATCAATACCGATGCTCATGATGCCTTGCGGCTCGAAGATATGCGCTACGGGATAATAACGGCCCAGCGGGGATGGCTGGAAAGGAAAGACGTGGTCAACGCATGGGATTTTGAAGAGTTAAAGAGATGGCTGGGACTTTAAGCAGGAAACTATTGACGGGATGATACGATTGGATGAGGTGATGATCTGAAGATTATGAGGCAAGGTTGGCTATTACTCCCTGCTAGTTTCTACGCCAGGGATACTACTCAAGTTGCTAAAGAACTCTTGGGCACGTATATGGTCTACCATTCTCCCCAAGGAACGGTGGGAGGCAAAATCGTGGAAACAGAGGCTTACCTGGGGGCTGAGGACCCGGCGTGCCACTCGGCGAGAGGAAAAACCCGTCGCAATGCCGTTATGTTCGGGGAGGCCGGACATGCCTATATATACCAAATTTACGGGATTCATTATTGTTTCAATGTAACTACCGACCGGCCGGAGGTAGCAGCGGCAGTTCTCATACGCGCTCTGGAACCGGTAATAGGAATTGAGCTGATGAAGGCCCGGCGGGGACAGGAAGAGATTACCAAGTTATGTAGTGGGCCCGCGAAGCTGGTTCAAGCCATGGGTATTCCTCCCGAACTGAACGGTACCAGTGTGGTTGAAGGACCGGTAAAATTTTACCGGGACAAGAACGTTCAGGAACAAGAAATAGTTACCACTACCCGTATTGGTATCAGCAAAGCAGTAGATTGGCCGCTAAGGTTTTATTTAGCGGGGAATCCCCATGTCTCCAAGAAATAATTCGAGGTTGAATTCTGATGAAAGTGTTAATGATCTTTATAGATGGTCTTGGTTTAGGGAAAGAGGACCCCAAAGTGAATCCTTACCACAGAGCCCAAACTCCCGTACTGGATGGGTTATTAGGAGGTCACCGCTTGTACATACGGGAGGAACCCCTAATTACAGCCGATGCGATTTTAATACCCACGGATGCCCGGCTGGATGTACCAGGTATTCCCCAAAGTGCTACCGGGCAGACGGCACTGTGGACGGGGGTTAATGCAGCTCGACTGCTGGGATATCACCTAAACGGGTTGCCTTCCCCTGAGCTTAAAGAGCTATTGTGGCAGGGCAACATTTTTTCCTGGGTATTAGACCGGGGGAAAAAGGCTGTTTTTGCCAACGCCTTTTCCGGAGACTTTTTTGCGGGGAAAAGACCCCGGTCTGTGTCTACGGAGGCGGCTTTGGCGGCCGGACTGAAGCTAAAAACAGTAGAGGATTTGGAAGCAGGTCAAGCGGTTTACCAGGACCTGACTAACGAAATTTTAAGATTACGAGGGGAAAAGGTCAATTTAATAACTCCGGAACTGGCGGGTAGGCGGTTGGCTACGATAGTTCAGGAACATGACTTCGTTCTTTTTGAATATTTTCAAACTGATGTAGTCGGTCACCGGAAGGATTTTGCCAGAGCAGTGCAAATATTGGAGAAACTGGACCGGTTTTTGGGTTCTGTAATAAAGGGTGTGGAAAAAACAAATACTTTAATCGTAATAGTCAGTGACCACGGGAATATGGAAGACCTCACCGTCGGTTCTCACACCCTCAATCCGGTTCCTACGCTCTTAGTCGGAGCAAGGAAGGAAGAAGGGTTAGAACAGATTAAGTCTATCCTAGACATAACACCGTTTATACTATATATGTTAGATGGTCAAAGCAGAAAAATTTAATTTATCAGCAGGATTTTCCAGTTTAATCGGGAATACAGCGTGGAGAAAAAGTTAAAGGAGGAACTGTCCATATGCTGCTGAAGGAAATCTATCAACTAGCCATAAAACTAGGCATGGAAGCAGACCCTCGGGGTAAAGAGGAAGTAGAGGGTCTCCTCGCCAAGGCTAAGGAAAAGTTTGAAAAGTTGCAAGAAGAGGACAAAAAGGAGTTTGACCAGGAAAAACTGTCTAATCCTTATAGTGATACGCGAATTCTTTACGGCGAGGATAACAGGGAAGTCAAAACGATTCTGGCCGGAATAGATATATCCATAGGAGAAGTACTGGTAGCAGAACGCCTGCGGGAGAAAGGGCAAAACGTAGATTTGTTGCTGGGGCACCATCCGGAAGGAAAAGCACTGGCTGCGCTTCACGATGTAATGCACCTACAGGAAGACGTTCTGGCCGGACTGGGAATACCGATAAACGTAGCAGAGGGGATTATGGGTCCCCGTATTGAAGAAGTGAAGCGAGGGCTTATGCCGGTAAACCATAACCGGGCAGTGGACATTGCTCGTCTTTTTGACATTCCCTTTATGTGTGTCCATACCCCTAGCGACAACCTAGTAACCCGTTATCTTAACCGCTTTTTCGAGGAGAAGAAGCCGGAAACGGTGGGGGACGTAATCAAACTACTTAAAACCATTCCGGAATACGCCTATGCCATGACTATTAATGCCGGCCCTCAGATAATTGTTGGTTCCAAAGAGCGGCGGGCGGGCAAAATCTTTGTAGATATGACCGGCGGCACCAGCGGTTCGGAAGATGCGTATTCCAAGCTGGCCCAGGCAGGCGTGGGAACTATAGTAGGTATGCATATGGGGGAAAAACACCGTAAAGAAGCGGAGAAGAACCATATCAACGTAGTTATTGCCGGTCACCTGGCCAGTGATTCCTTGGGGATGAACCTTTTCCTCGATGAGCTGGAAAAACAGGGGATAAACATCATCACCTGTTCGGGATTATACCGGGTTAAAAGAATAGAAAGCTAAGGACGTGTGTACCGCACGTCCTTTTGATTAAAAATGGAATTGGAGGTTGGCAAAGTGCAAAAACCGGAGCTGCTGGCCCCTGCGGGAAACATGGAAGCACTAATGGCTGCGGTGGAAAACGGTGCAGATGCCGTATATTTAGGAGGAAAGCTTTTCAGCGCCCGTCATTACGCAGATAATTTTGATGATCAAGAGATGAAGGAGGCCCTTGCCTACAGCCAACCCCGGGGAGTTAAGATTTACGTCACGGTAAACACTCTTCTGGACAAGAGGGAGCTAGAGAGTGCAGTGCGGTTTATCTACCGGCTGACTCAGCAGGGTATAAATGCTGTAATTGTGCAGGACCTGGGATTACTTAAGATATTGCGGGAAGTTCTTCCCCAGCTGGAGATCCACGCCAGCACCCAAATGACGGTTCATAATAGTGCCGGCTGCCGTTTTCTAGAGAAACACGGCGTTAAAAGAGTGGTATTGGCCCGGGAAGTATCTCTCAATAATATTAAAAATATCAGGCAGAAGACTGATATTGAGCTGGAGACTTTTGTCCATGGAGCTTTATGTATATCTTATTCAGGACAATGCCTTATGAGCAGTATGATTGGAGGGCGCAGCGGTAACCGGGGCCGCTGTGCCCAGCCATGCCGCATGACTTATCGCTTGGTAGACGAAAAGGGTAGAGAACTGACGGACAAGACTTTCGGGTTGCACCTGCTTAGCCCGCGGGACTTGAATATGTTAGATTGTCTACCGCAGCTAGTAGAGGCGGGAGTAAGAGCTTTTAAAGTAGAGGGACGTATGAAGAGGCCGGAGTATGTGGCCACCGTGACCAGGATCTACCGGCAGGTATTAGATCGCTACTGGGAAAACCCTGAACATTTCTTCGTTACGGAGAGAGAACAGAAGGAACTGGAACAGATATTCAACCGCCAGTTTACCACCGGTTATTTTTTTGGCAATCCAGGACGGGATTTGATGAGTTATAAGCGACCCAACAACCGGGGGCTTTTCCTGGGAAGGGTAACGGGATATAATGCCGGGACGAAGCAGGCAATAATAAGACTGGAGGAACCGCTAAGGCGGGGAGATGGAATTGAAGTGTGGGTCAGCCGGGGAAGCCGGGTAGGAACTACGGTAGAGGAAATATGGTGGAAAGGACAAAAGACCGAAGAGGCGCCAGCAGGTGCAGAGGTCGTTTTGCCTCTTACCCGTAAGGTGGAAAAAGGTGACCGGGTTTTCAAAACTTACGATCGGGAGTTGATGGCCCGGGCTCATAAATCATACAGCGGGCCCGGTAGCAGAAAAATAAAAGTCAATGCCATGGTCAGGGCAAAAGAGGGTGAGCCTCTTCGAATTGAATTGACCGATCCGGCTGGACGTAAGGCCTCGGCAGAAACACAATTTTTGGGCGAAAAGGCTTTAAAGCATCCTCTTACCGAAGAGGTAATTCGGCGACAGTTAGAACGCTTGGGGAATACGCCTTTTGAATTGGGGCATCTGGAAGCCGAAATAATTGGTAATATCATGGTGCCCCTTAGCGAGATTAACAAAGCCCGGCGGGAAGCGGTCGCCCGGCTGGAGGAACTTCGCGCGGAGGAAGTTCGCCTCCCAACCGTACCTAGAGCCGAATTCGAAGAGCGTCTGCAGAAGGTCTTGGTCGAGGTATCAGATCAAAAAAGACCTCGCACCAAGCCTTTGCTTTCGGTGGTAGTAGGAGATATAGCCAGCCTGGAAGCTGCCTTAGATAGCGGAGCCGACCGCATTTATTTCGGTGGAGAACAGTTTCGTTCCAAACCCCCTATTACCAACAGGGAACTGGAGGAAGCGGTAGAGAAATGTCGAGCTTTGGGCAAGGAAGCCGTTTTGGTTATGCCCAGGATATGGCATGAAGACCAAGTGGCTTCCATGGTCAGTGATTTACGGCAGGTTGCTACCTGGCACCCTGACGGTATTATGGTAGGGAATTTAGGTTCTCTTCAACTGGTCAGGGAGACTTGTCCGCAAATAAGAATCTTCGGTGACTATCCCTTAAACGTATTTAATGACCATGCAGCTTTGTTTATGGCCGAGGAGGGAATTTATTCTATAACCCTCTCGCCGGAGTTGAATTTTGAGCAGCTAAAAGAACTTTCCTTGCCGGTTGACATTTCCCTGGAATGCCTGGTACATGGATTTATTCCTCTAATGATTTCCGAATATTGTGCCGTAGGTGCTATACTTGGGGAAAGGACTGAAGGAACTCCCTGTCGACAGGTATGCTACCAAGGCAGGTTTGGGTTGAAAGACCGGATGAACTTTATCTTTCCTCTGGAAAGTGATCAATATTGCCGCATGTTTGTCTTCAATCCTAAAGAGCTGTGTTTGATAGAAGATTTACCTTTGTTTATGGATCTAGGTATAAATTCTTTGCGAATTGAGGCCAAGAAGGAAAGTGCCGAATATGTCCGCCGGGTGGTCACGGCTTACCGTACAGCTATCGACGAGGCATGGCAGCTTCGGAAAGACAAGGGTACTTTGACGAAGCTAAAGGAAGAATTGGAGAAAGCCAGTGCGGCGGGATTTACCAAAGGCCACTATTATCGAGGTGTGTTATAATTTAGCTTGGAATCAGTGGTTATCTGATAAGGGTGGGATAGTGGTGAACGAAAAGAGTATCAGGCAGTTGGAATTACCCAAGATTTTGGCCAAACTGAAAGAATGCTGCACCTCGTCGCTGGGGAAGAAGCTGGTGGAGGAGCTTCACCCTTCGGCGGATATAGGAGAAGTATCCACAAGGTTACAGGAAACTACGGAGGCAAGAGAAGTTCTCAGACGGTATCCTTTGGTACCGTTAGGCGGCATCCGGGAAATAGAAGAACCTTTGAGAAAGGCCCAAATAGGCCGCCTGTTAGAGCCTTTTGAACTTCTAGCCGTAGTAGATACTTTAAGGGCGAGCCGCCGGTTGAAAAAGTTTTTGCTGGAAATAGAGGGCGATTTTCCCCTTTTAAAAAAAGAAGCAGCATCTTTAGCTGTGTTGAGAGAAATTGAAAGAGAAGTAAATGAAGCTATAACACCGGAAGGGGAAGTTGCCGATCATGCTTCTGCTGAACTGCTTCGGATAAGAAAGCAGATAAGAAATATACAAGATCGAATAAAAAAGCATTTGGAAAGCATCCTGCGGTCGCCCGAACAGCAGAAGTACCTGCAGGAAAAAATTATAACCCTACGGGGAGACCGGTATGTGGTTCCCGTAAAACAGGAGTATCGTTCCTTTTTCCCCGGTTTAGTTCACGACCAGTCGGCCAGTGGCGCCACTTTGTTTATTGAGCCAATGGCAGTAGTGGAGCTGAACAATGAATTGCGACGTTTGAAGGCGGCTGAACAGAAGGAGATAGAAGCTATTTTGGCGCAGCTGACCACTCTGATATCGGCTAAAATACCGCAAATCCGGGAAACGTTGCAGGCTTTAGCCCGCATAGACTTTATTATGGCTAAAGGACGTCTGAGTGAGCGGATGGATGCGGGCCTCCCCAGTTTAAATCAAGAAGGAAGAATTAAACTTATCGGTGCCCGACATCCTCTAATTCCCGGTTCGGTGGTGCCAATAAGTCTTCACTTGGGTAAAGATTTTGATATTTTGGTAATCACGGGACCTAATACCGGGGGCAAGACAGTAACCTTAAAAACGGTAGGACTTCTCACCCTCATGGCCCAGTGCGGGCTGCATGTTCCGGCAGAGGCAGGGACAGAGCTGGCTGTTTTTGGTCAGGTTTTTGCCGACATCGGAGACGAACAAAGCATTGAACAGTCCTTGAGTACTTTTTCTTCCCATATGACTAATATAGTTAATATTCTGCAGGTTGCCGACGATAATTCCCTGGTCCTTCTTGATGAGCTGGGAGCAGGTACCGATCCTACCGAGGGTTCAGCTTTGGCTATAGCTATACTGGAATACCTGCAGCAAAAAAGGGCTAAAACTATAGCAACTACTCACTATAGTGAGCTAAAGATTTTTGCCTTTAACACAGACCGGGTGGAAAATGCCAGTGTGGAATTTGATATAGACACTTTGCAACCTACCTACCGCCTAACAATAGGACTGCCTGGTCGGAGCAACGCATTTGAGATTGCTTCTCGCCTCGGGCTATCACCGGAAGTGGTGAACCGTGCCCGGCAGCATCTATCGGGAGAAGAGATGAGGCTTACGGAACTGCTTCAGGAATTGGAAGAAAAGCGGCGTGTTAGCGAGCGAGAGAGAAAAGAAATAGAAAAACTTAAGGGACAATTGGAGTTGCTAAAAAATGAACTAGAGCTCAAGAAAGCGGAGTTAGAGCAGAAGGAAGCCCGAATTTTAAAAGAAGCATACGAGAAGGGGCAAGAAATCATCAAGGAATATCGCCAGAAGGCAGAAGCAGTAGTTAAGGAAATGGAGTATACGCTGGACGAAGAATTCCGCAAGGCTCGTGTCCGGGCAGAGCAACAGGCCAGAGAAAAGTTAAAGGATATGGACCGGCAGTTAGACGAAGAAATTGACAAGTATACCCCGGCTCAAAAGGGGACCGCCCCTTCTACGGTTAAACCGGGAGATTATGTAGAAATACCTCGGCTCCAACAAAAGGGTTATGTAGTGAGTGAACCTAATACCCAGGGAGAGGTGCAGGTTCAGGTAGGAATTTTGAAGCTCAACGTTCCTTTAAAAGACATCAGGCTTGCTTCTGGTGACAAAGCGACAGAAGAACAGAAAGCAAGCATTGGTCGGATTATGGCAGAGAAAACTAAGAATATCCGACCCGAGATTGACCTAAGGGGGATGACGGTAGAGGAGGCAGTGGCAGCAGTTGAACGTTACCTGGACGATGCCGTACTCAGCGGCCTTGCTCGTGTTTTTATAATTCACGGTAAAGGTACGGGGGCGCTAAGGACGGCCATCCGGGAATACCTTAGTGAACACAAGCAGGTAAAAAACTTCTGGTTTGGCAGTCCAAAAGAGGGTGGAACCGGTGTGACGGTCGTTGAATTAACCGGCTCATAGTTGGAAGTACTCGCAGAGAGGCAGGGCCTGTCGAGACGTTGAGAGGTCCTCACGTACGGTTTCGGGAAAGGGCGGTTATTTACCGCCCCTTCCTATTTCCGCTTAATTTATTTCGGTTTCAACAGTAACTTCGCTCGAAGGGCTGGTTAAGCCGGTTTTGGGATCAATGGCAAAGATACGATAATGGTAAATTTGGTCTTTTTCCACTTTTCGATCTATAAATTGGTTGCTGGTAGTTATCCCAATGTTATATTTAGTAGGATTGGAATCAGTCCAGCGATCGATAGAATAGATATAATTGCGATCTTCTTCAGGTTCGGTCCAGGTTAAACGCACCTGAATTCCGCTGGAGGAATCCTCTGAGGTTTCTACCCAGGCCTGCAGTTGAGGTTCTGGGGGAGCCTGTTTGTCCCTAGCTGGAGGCTCATCTCCCGGTGGTGCTGCCGATCTCTGGACTATATTATGGTCTGGGAGGTCGCAGTACCGGCTCGGGTAGTTCCCCGGTTGCACGATTATTTCCTCGATCAACTCCGGCGGACAGCCCCCTTCTTCGCCGGGGCCTGGGATATTGGCCAACACTAGTTCACCTTTATGACGGCTGTCGGTGCATACCTGCACTGTGCTTCCCGCTTGGGGACCATGAATGTCGCACAATTCCCGGGGAAGTTCAAGGTCTGCATCTTCCGGTTTGACATCACCGTCATAAGGTACCGGGCGTTTTAGAAAAACTCCAGTTACAACGGTGGGACAGAAAGGAGTGGGCAGCTTGCCCGTTTCTGCACAGACTTGAGCTTCTACCCATACATTGGAAACTTCTTTAGGGAGAGTGTCTTTGGTGAAAATTTCGGTGCGTATAAATTCCTCAGGAGTGAGTTCGCTCGGCAAAAGACCTGACTTTATATCTACGGCGGCGGTAACAATACCTTCGGGACGTGGGAATTGTCTTACAGGTACGTCTTTCAAAGCTTCCGACATAACCGCTTTCCAGATCATAGCTGGGTATTTACCGCCATATACCCTTTGGAGAAAGTGGTCTTTATCAGTGATATCGTATCCCATCCAGACGACTCCCGCCAGTTCAGGCGTGTAACCGACAAACCAGGCGTCTCTATTACCTTTAAGACCCTTAAATTCCGGCCTGTCCGGTAACTGGGTGGTTCCAGTTTTTCCGGCTACCGGACGATTCATCTTAGCCCTCCAGCCGGTACCGGATTCAACTACCGTTTTTAAGATATCAGTCATCAAATAGGCAGTTTGTTCACTCATGACGATACGCCGTTTAGGTTTGTGCTCGTAAAGGACATTGCCCTCATTATCAGTTATTTTAGTGATGGCGTAGGGTTCGATATAAACCCCTTGATTGGCAAAAGCCGCGTAGGCGGCAACCAGCTCCAAAGGCGATACGCCTTCGGTGATGCCACCGAGGGCAAGACTTAAATGCTTATCCTGAGGAAGTAGGGGTAGACCCAGATCCTTCGCAAATTGATATCCGGTTTCCACGCCGATAGCATCTAAAACTTTTACCGCCGGTACGTTGACAGACCACCTTACAGCTTCGCGCAGGGTGATAAGTCCGCGCCAGCGACCGTCGTAATTTTCCGGGCGATATGGCTTCGGTACTGACGGAAACTCAGTGGGTACATCGTCAATAACGGTGGCGGGAGTAAAGCCTTTTTCCAAGGCCGGCGCATAAACAGCTATGGGCTTAATAGCCGAACCGGGTTGGCGCCTCATTTGCGTGGCTCTGTTAAGTCCTCTCTTGGTGACATGCTCCCTACCTCCAATGAGGGCCTTTATCTGGCCGGTTGCCGGTTCTAAGATTACCATAGCGCTTTGTACCGGCCGGTCCTTGTCGTTACTTGCAGGGAAGTACTGAGGATCTTGATAGACTGTCTGCAGTGTTTCCTGGATACGGGGATCCAGGGTAGTGTAAATTTTCAAACCTCCCTTATAAACTTGGGCTGATTCTATACCGTTTTGCTCTAGTATCTTCTCTGCTTCCTCAATTACATGGTCGATAAAGTAGGGATACTTGTACCGAGCTTTTTGTTTGCGTTCAACCAGGTTAAACTTTTCGGCGCGAGCGATATCGGCTTCCTTTTCGTCAATAAATCCGTATTCTACCATTTTGGCCAGTACTACCGCCCGGCGCTTCTTAGCTGCAGTTTCGTTTAAAAAGGGTGAGTAGGCTGCAGGATTTCTTACCAATCCCGCCAGCATAGCCGCTTCGCCCAGGGTTAAATCTTGAACATCCTTACCAAAATAAGTTTTGGCCGCGGCTTGAACACCATACGCACCGTGACCGAAATAGATTTGATTTAAATACATTTCAAATATTTGATCTTTAGTGTACATTCTCTCCAACTGGATGGCCATCAAAGCTTCCTGAATTTTTCTTTTGATGGTTTTTTTGGGATTTTTCAAATAGGCCGTTTTAACTAATTGTTGGGTAATGGTACTGCCTCCTTGGGCAAACCTTCCTTCCCGCAGGTTAACGTAAGCAGCCCGGGCAATTGCCTTCAGGCTTATCCCGGGATGTTCATAAAAGTGAGGGTCTTCTATGGCCAGGAATGCATCTTTTAAATGTTTGGGGATAATCTCGAAATCTACTGGAATACGGTTTTCTGTACCGTGTAGTTCAGCGATTTTTTTCCCGTTTTGGTCGTAGACAAAAGTAGTTAATTCAGTTTCAATTTCTCCGGGTGTCCATTTGGGTAAATTGTGTATAACACCGGCAAGAAAACCTACTCCGGCGCCCGCAGCTATGAAAGTAAACAAAAGGACAATTAGTAGGGCTAAGCGAAATATGTTGAGTTTTCGTCTGACTTTCTTAGGCAATGGAGTAACCTCCTCTTAATTTCTGTATATCGCGTGCTGTTTCTCCAACCTATTATATCATAAAGTATATCATAAAAAGATTCAGGTCAAAAAATGAGTGGAGCCAATTGCGCTGTGCGGAAGCAAGCACAAATAGGTCGTTTTAGGGTATCAAACAAAACATCTTACCCCAA
>NZ_BDGJ01000064.1:12842-16452 GCF_002207765.1 Calderihabitans maritimus | reverse complement strand
ATCGGATAATCATTCCGACCCTTCCCGCGTTTGCGCTCCAGTTTGCGCATTAATTCTTCATCAGGTAGGTTGCGAAGAACTATTACCAGCCGCTTTAAATCACCCAGTTCTTCTATTTCCCGCCACCCAAAAAGCTGTGGTTGTGGTATAATAGCCATAAGGGAAACCTCCTTTTGTTTCTTTTTTGGGGTCTTTAAGAAAATTCTCCGTAAAAAGGAGGTTTCCCCTTCTTTTTTTCTTTGATTTCTCTTCGCTTCGCTTTTTGTTTCTACTTTTCCCTCTAATTTCTTCCCTTGGGGTCAATATTGGCTATTTAACACCCGCCTATTTCTAAAACTCTCTCAAATCCTGGATTGTGTTGGGGTAAAATGTTTTGTTTGATACTCTAAAACGACCTATTTGTGCTTGCTTCCGCACAGCGCAATTGGCTCTATATTAAAATTTTGTAGATGATTCGTTTGTCTATGACCTTATTTCACCTTTATATAAAAAAGGTGGCCACAATCCCCATAATCCAATAACCATGTTTCGAGCTCATTACCTGTACTTTACCAAAACCGAAATCACTTCATACCGGGATCTGGAGCGCAAACTGAAAGAGCCTCAAAACCAAAGTTACCGAAACTTTATTTCTGTCGCTGGCTCACAGCGTATTCCTTCGCATAACAGCATGAGCGATTTCAGAACAAAAGTGGGTGTCGAGCGTTTTTATCAGATTCTGTTCCACATTATCGCCCAGGCATCAAAACTTGACGGATTTTTAAACCCGGTTATTTCTGCAGTTGATTCCAGGCCATTATTTGCCAATGTTGGCGGGCCGAAAAGAAAACGCTGTAACTGCGATGATAAAGAGAATTGTTCCTGTGAAAAAACATTCACCGACCCGGATGCCGCCGTGGGCACCATGCGTAATAAGACTAATATGAATAAATATTTTGTCGGCTACCGCAAGCACACTATCGTCTGTCATTCCAAACAAGGGCCGATACCGTTAATCTCCATTATTTTACCTGCCAATGTGCATGACGTAAATGTACTGCTTCCATTATTGGAGAAGTTAAAACAGGTAGAAAATCTAAAACTTGAATATCTGGCGGCCGACCTTGGATATTTTGATGAGGATATTAATGTCGAAGCTTTGGCCGAGCATGATGTGATTGTATCTACCGATATTAAAAAGAATACCAAGCTGCCGGAGGATATGAATAAAGACCTGCAGTTTGTTTGCCCACAGGGCCACCCCCTGGTATGGGACGGCTTTGACAGAAAAACTTTGGATGTGTGGTTTAAAGGTGATGAAAACCTTTGCCAGAGTTGTCTTTATAACTTTACTTGCGATAAGTATTTTCACAAAAACTACCTGGAAAACCCGTTAATCAACAGCCCCGTACCTCACGGTTCCAAGCTGCATAAAGAACTCAAGAAATTTCGCAAACAAGTAGACTCAACTTTGCCATAGAATCAAATTCAATGGACAGGGTAATGCGGCATAAGAAACTCCCGGTACGTGGCCTGCCCAGAGTGCAGATATTTGACATAATGGCTGATACCTTCAGGCTGATTAAGCTTATGATAAAGCACATGCATGATACTGTTGTACCTAAAGACAGGGATGAATTTTTGAATAGAATGCGAATTGCACAATTTACTCACCCAATCACTGCATAGAACATGTTGCAATGATTCGCAACTCAAAAAGCTTTACCCACAAGCCATAGGGTACGTCTGTCCATTTTTAAGTAATTTTTAGCTGATACCATTGTTTATCTATTATAAAATGAAATTTGAATAAAACATGGACCCATTTATTGGATATCTTAGGTCATTAGCTATAATTTTTCTGAGCGAGAATTGTGCTTTTCGAACACACTCTTTAAATATCCATACGAGATACGCAAGTTAATATACACAACTAACATCATTGAAGGTTACCACCGACAGCTACGAAAGGTAACCAAAACCAAGACAGCTTACCCGACAGATGAGGAAGAAATTATTTATCTGGCCACTGTCAAAGCGTCAAAGAAATGGAGAAATGGACCACAATAAGAGACTGGAAAAAAGCATATCGCAGTTTGCCATTCACTTCAGTGATCGGTTACAAGCAGAACTGGCTATATAAATGTTGGGGCTTCGCCCCAAGAGTTTATCGCTTTGGTTCTCCACAAGGATAGCATTTTAAAAGGAAGAGAGGCAGCTTTTATGCCACCCCCGCTATCCCCGGCAGAACCCCGCCAGGCGCTCGGGTTGCTCTCCAGCATTGCCTTACCCTCCCGACGGGTAAGAGCCATTATTAGTATAACCGTTATTTATCGGAAGAAACTATTTACACAAAATAATTTATACTCCCAATTGAGAACGGATAACGGGCCTCAATTCGCGGCTAAGCAGTTTCAGCAGCTTTGTAACCAACTGGGCGTCATACATGAGCGGGTACCTGTTAAGACACCAACATGAAAGCCCACGTTGAATCGTTTCACTCCATTTTGGAAGAAGAGTGCTAAGGCCACCACCAATTCCAAAGCTTCATGGAGGCTTATGCCGCAGTTACTGAAAACAAGGACTATTACAACAAGCGCAGAAAGCATGGCAGTCTTCGGCATATGGCACCTGAAGAATTCCACAAAGTATTCATGACCAACAATGTGAGCTTTAAAACCTTTTGTCTCATAATCTCCGGAATTAGGGGCCAGCCGGATTTACATTTAGTAATATACTCCGGTATCAAAAATACTATCTACTTTTTTAATTATTTCCATATTTTGTGCTTCTGGCAAAAGAGCCTCGGAAATCCATAAGTATTCAAGATGTTTTGTATCTTTTATACGTGCCACTCGGCAATTTTGCAATTCGTACAATTTACAGGCAGTTTCAATTGCTTCACGCTCTGTTGGGAGCGTGCATGGAATTTTTACCGAGCCTAAAAAACCGGTGGTAAGGGCATTTTTATACGTATTTTGAAAATCAATTTTATTTACCAGCTCTTGTGTAGTTATGTCAGCATACCCAATACCGAGCGCATTGCCCTTTGATTCTGGGGTTAAGTCTAACACCACCAGTGTTTCATAACGTTGTACCGGATTTCCCCCTAATCGGCGGTGTATTCCGATTACGTTGACATCCATACCTGAGCCGCTGATATTTTTCCCCATTTGATCCACTATCAGCACATGCAGATGATTAAAGGGAACTTTGGGTAATTGTTCCCACGCCAGTTTAAGTAATTCTTTTTCAATTTCCTTACGTTCTTCCGGCTTAACCCCTTTTAATACTAAGGCTTCTCCCTGAAAATTATCTACCGAAGCAATGCCACCCAGCAAATTAATTTTATTGGCGATAACATCTGCCATTTCTACTAAATGATGTCCCAATCCGGCCCGGTGAGCCTCTTCTGCTCCACGCACTTTTCCCATTCCCACGGCCATCATTTTACTCAGGCCACTTTCAATGGGCGCGCGGAATCCGGTATGCGGCTTAACCCGGTTGAATAAAAACACTCCGTCGGCCTCTAATGCATATTTATCACAGTAAACGGGCACCCCACTTGGTGTTTGGCCAACAAGAACTGCATCCACGCAGGATTTTATTGGTACGTTTAAAGCTTCTTCAG
>NZ_BDGJ01000064.1:7505-12734 GCF_002207765.1 Calderihabitans maritimus | reverse complement strand
TCCCCCCGCCATGGCTGCCCATGGCGGGGATGATAAAGGGGTCGGCACCCCATGCTTTAAATGTTTCAATGATAGTGCGGATTACCCGAACCCCGTATGGAAACCCTCTGGAACCATATGGCAAACAAAGCTTCATGCCAGGAAAAACTTTCTTTTGGATGCCCATTTTATCCAATTCTGCACGGACGTGTTCTTCTATATTGCCAATTGACTTACAATTAAAGTTTTGTTTTACCAAATACATGGGTAGCATGGTATCTTACACTCCTTCGATATTTAATTGCAGATTTAAATCAGCCATGCACTTGCGTATTTTTTCCATTACAGAGTCGGCAACCGGTATACCATCCGATTCACGTATAGCTTCATTGTATACTTCCAGCTCACCCGGATAAAGTATTTCCTGTACGCCCGGCATTGGTTTAACTTTCTTAATTGTTTCAATAAATTGATCCATTCTATTATAATACTCTTCCATGGGCAGGAAAGATTCGATGGAGATGGCGCCAAGGAAGTGTCCTACATTTTGGGACCGGGTAAAGTCATCTACAAGTCCGCCCACCTGGCTTGTGAACGCGGCACCGGTTATGACAGCTGATAAAATTTCAACAATAATGGCCAAACCGTAGCCTTTGACACCCGCGGCCGGCAACAAAACTCCCTTATAACCTTCATCCGCCGTTTTAGCCGGATAACCATCCTTGTTAAGTGCCAATCCTTCGGGAATTTCCTTCTTTTCTTCCGCCATATTTCTTAATTTAGTTCTTGCTATAGCACTGGTAGCAAAATCAATGACAATATGGGGTTTATTGCGTACCGGAAATGCAAAAGAAAGTGGGTTAGTACCAAATAAAGGTTCCATCCCGCCAAAGGGAGCTACGCTGGACGGTGCGTTAGTCATGGCTAGACCAATACAATTCCGCTTCGCTGCTACCATTGTATAATAAGATACCATCCCGAAGTGGCCTGAATTACGTACACCAACAAGGCCCACATTGGCGGAAAGCGCCTTTTCCACAGCCAGGTTCATGGCCCGGACTGCGCTAACTTGTCCCAAACCATTTTTACCATCTACAATAGCAGTATTGGTAGTTTCATTTAAAATTTCTGGCTCAGCTTTGGGATCTACTACCCCCCTCTTAATTCTTTCCACATAAATGGGTAGATAAGCTACGCCATGGGAATCTATACCCCTTAAGTTGGCTGATATCATAACCGAGGCTGCGGTTTTCGCGTATTCTTCCTTTACACCGTAACCTTTTAACACTTCAGTGCAAATTTTCTCTAAATCCGATGCCTGATATTTTTTCATACAACCACCTCTCCCTGTGTCAAACTTGATTTCTTATTTCGGATAAATTTTGCTGTGTGGCAATAGTGTTGCTTTTTTATCCTTTCTGAGCTGATTTAAATAAATGAGCACAGCTATACCTAGCCCGGTCAAGTCGGTGACCAATTCAGGTATAATCAATGAAAAAGCGCTCACAAAAAGGATAATCCGCTCAATCATGTTACAATTGGTTCGGAAATAGCCTATCACTGCGCAACCCAGTAAAATAACGCCCAATATTGCAGGTACCACAGCAAGTAAGGTATCGCTGGCAGCACCTCTACCGATTAACAGCGCCGGCTCTAAAACAAACATATAAGGAATGATGAAGCCGGCCAGGGCTAATCGTAGCGCAGCCCAACCTGTACTAAACACCGGGGAACCCGCTAAACCTGCTGCTGCATATGCTGCTATGGCTACAGGGGGGGTTAATGTTGAAAGAATTGCATAGTAGAAGACAAACATATTGGCAGCCAGGTCATCCACTCCCAAGGTGATTAATGCTGGAACCGCAATAATGGAGGCCATTATATATGCAGGTGTTGTGGGTAATCCCATGCCAAGAATTATGCAAGCCACCATGGTCAATATCAAGGTGGGTATGAGCATACCGTCGGTAAAGCTAAGTATACTGTCCGTAAAAACAACACCAACACTGGTAAGGGATACAACGCCAATAACAAAGCCTACCACTGCGCAAGCTACAGCCACACTAAGCGCTGTTCTGCCGCCGTTAATCATGGCATTGATGATCTGAGCTGGAGTCATACGGGTTTCCTTGCGCAGTGAAGAAACAACTAAGGTGGATATAATGCCGTAAAAGGCGGCGTACATGGGAGAATATCCTTTGATTAGTATGGCTATAATTACAATAAGCGGTATAAGCATGTGCCCTCTGGCTTTAAACACATCAACTAACCGGGGAATGTCGGACGCATCCATCCCTTGTAATTGCAACCTTCTTGCCTCACGGTCAACCATAGTCCAAACCCCTAGATAATAGAGCAGGGCAGGTACAATGGCGGCAATCATCACTGTGCCATAAGGAATGCCCGTTAATTCAGCCAGCACAAAGGCGGCCGCACCCATTACAGGTGGCATGATTTGCCCGCCGCAGGAAGAAACAGCTTCTACAGCACCGGCAAATTTGGGCTCATAGCCAACCTTTTTCATCAAGGGTATTGTAAATGTTCCGGTGGTCACCACATTGGCCACCGCCGCCCCGTTAATGGTAGCCATTATGCTACTGCCCAAGATGGCCACCTTGGCCGGACCGCCGGGAGACATACCTGCCAAGGCAAGGGAGCCATCATTGATAAGTCTGCCCATGCCTGATGCGGACATAAAAGAACCGAACAAGACAAATAAGAATATATATTGTGCAGATACGCCTAATGCTATACTAAAGATTCCTTCAGTACTGAGATACATTTGTTCAATGATCCTGGGATAGGTAAAGTTCATGTGGGAAAATACACCGGGAATCCATTCCCCGTACATGGCATATAAGACGGAGATAATGGCCAGAATAGGGAGAATCATACCCATTGTTCTTCTGGCCGCTTCCAGCACCAGCAACATTAAGATGGTGCCCAGGATAATATCGGTGGTATTGGCCATGCCGGCCCGCATAGCAATATCTTCAAAATAAACAACCAGGTAGCCGCAAGTAATTAAACTTAACAGTGAAAATATAATATCAAAAACGGTTGGCCGCCCCATCGGCGATCTTTTTTTGCTTGCCGGATAAAGCAAAAATACCATAAATAAAACTAACCCCAGGTGAATGGAACGCTGTTTTATTGCCAGTAATAAACCAAAACCAGAAGTGTATAAATGAAAAATAGACAGGCCGATGGCAGTAGCGGCAACAACATAAAACCAAAATTTGGAGTTGAATTCACGATAATTACTTTCAGTGGAGTACGTTTTTAATATTTCTTGCTGTTTCTTTTTATCAACAACTATGTCTTGATTATACAAAAAATTCACCTCTTTCTGAGGAAAAGTACCTTTATTGAGAAATCTGAGAGCTAAAAAGCTCTCAGATTTCTTTTTTATTTTTTCATTTTCATTTTTATTTTTATTATTTTTAATATTTTTAATATTTTTAATATTATATATATTATATTATATTTTTAAATTATCAGGTACAGTTACACCATGATCTTCAAAGAATTTAACTGCCCCGGGATGCAACGGTAAAGTCATACCCTTAAGCCCGTTTTCAATCTTAAACTTGGCAGCTCCTTTATAAGAATTGGCCAGTATGTCCTTATTTGCATAAATACTTTCGAGCATCTTATACACCAACTGCTCATCGACATCTTTCCTTACTACCAGTAAGTTACCCACTGCTACAGTTTGCACAGGCTCAGTCTGGCCTTTATAACTATTGGCCGGCACTACAATGGGGAAGTAGGCAGGATATTTTTCAACCAATTTATCTACTACATCTCCTTTAATTTCCAATATCTTAGCATCGGTACGGGTCATCATTTCTGTTACGGCAGCATGGGGAATACCGCCGGCAATAAAGACCATATCTGTTTGCCTGTCTACGAACTTTTGAGCGGCCTCTGCGTTGGAAACATAGTTGGCCTTGGCATCCTTATTATTTTGATAATCGATGCCCACTATGGAAAGAATTTGCCGGGCATTTAATTCAGTACCACTGCCTATGGGGCCCGGTATTATATTTTTACCCCTCAAGTCTTCGAGGCTATTAATACCTGAATCCTTATGGACAACGAAATAGCAGAGGTTGGGGTAAAGATAGGTCATGCCGACAAACTCTTTACGGGGCTTTCCTTCAAATGCGTTTTCACCGTTCCAGGCATCACCGGCCACCCCATTTTGCATGAAGGCAACCTGAGCTTCGTTCCTGGAAAGCAGCTCCACATTTTGCACCGAACCTGCTGTAGACTGGACGGATGCCTGAATACCATCTATTTTCTCATTCCACATATTGGCAATAGCATTGCCCAGAGCATAATAAATACCTGCCGTGGTAGCGGTAGCGATATTAATATGGGTTTTTTGACTACTGCTAGAGCTAGCTTTTGGTACTTCTTTGCCTTCGTCGGACGAATTACCGGAGCATCCCGCTAACGCAAAGAGTACGAGGCTGACGCACAAAATAACTACTAATAATTTTCTGATCATCTACTTTCCCCCTATCTCAATATTTTGCAGTAAAGCTTTAATTAGCTTTTAATTACTGTCAATTTTAAAATATTTACCTTGAGTGGTCTAACCCACAATCCACCCCGTGCTTACCCTATGTTGTCGAGCTATTACGGAAGAATTACCATAGCCTGGTCTTGATACCTACAATAGATGCCTGAGTAAGTTGGTAAATTCATTTAACCCATGCAGCAGCTTCGTCTGCTTTGTAAAGCCTGTTTCTTTGAACTTTTCCCGGTTACTCAGAGGCCCTTAACGAAGCTCTAGTAGTTTTCAATCAACTGACTTTTTAAAAATATTTCACCCCCTTATCTGTTAAAATGGTTTAAAGCAAGAAGGCAAAATCCTTCATGCCAACGTAATTAAATGATAGAAAGCTAAGTTTTTCGGGAAAAGACTATCTCCTCCTGGTCAGTTCGACTGCCTATACGAGAGTCATCTTTCCCTAAATAAAGCTGTGGCCGGTCATGGTCGATAGAGGGGTCGTGCTTCGAGCACCTTAGTTAGATAAGGCTAAACGCTTCGGCCACCTTGTTCCTTATCGCCGGAAGACTATGGTCACTGAACCTTTACGCCAACTGACCCGTTTGCGGTTGCATCTAGTAGAGTTGCTGACTGCTGAGCAAAACCGAGCCCTTAATCTCCTTTTCCTCAAGTTCTCTAACTACCACCAGGACAAGCCTTTCAGCCAGACTTTCGGTAAGTCGTCTTCG
>NZ_BDGJ01000064.1:0-7400 GCF_002207765.1 Calderihabitans maritimus | reverse complement strand
ATTGACCACCTCAAAAGGCAGCTTAAACAACTGGATAAGGTCATCTGCCGAGAATTAGAAGCCATACCCCAGACCCTAACCAGCGTAAAGGGCCTCGGTCCTGTCTCGGCCGCTAGCATAATCGCCGAAATTGGTGATATTAAACGTTTCAAAAATCAGGCTGCCCTGGCTCAATATGCAGGTCTTACCTGGACCCGTTACCAGTCGGGTGATTTCGATGCTGATGAACGCCGCTTAACTAAAAGCGGAAACCGCTATCTGCGTTATTACCTGGTCCAGGCCGCTAACTCGTTGCGGGTGCACAACGAGGAGTATAAGGCCTATTACCAGAAAAAGTACCATGAGGTGACCAAACACCAGCATAAAAGAGCGCTGGTCTTGACTGCTCGTAAGTTAGTACGACTGGTCTTTGCGCTGCTGAGCAAAGGCCAAATCTATAAAGGGACGGTGATTAATTAATTGTAATACATAGCCTAATAAATTTCTTGTTTCCAGTTAGTTCCATTCGACTGGTGTGGTCTTTTATTGTCTTTTTGAAGCCTTGAGTTATTTATTCCCATTTTTTGGCCCTTGACTTTTTACCGTGAGTCTTCTATTTAGCGGGTTACTTGCAAGAGTTCGTCCAGTGTGTCTACAACTGTAATTCCTGCTTCATTTAAACTTTTAATTTTTGCTTCTGCCGTGCCAAAGCCCTGAGAGACAATGGCTCCGGCATGTCCCATTCTCTTTCCGACAGGAGCATTCCGACCGGCAATGAAAGCCACAATCTTTTTGGGGTAGCCGGCTTCCTTAACGTATTGGGCCGCCAATTCTTCACCGGCACCTCCGATTTCACCAATCATAATTACAATATCGGTCTGCTCATCTTCGCGAAAGAGCTTCAGAACATCCACAAAATCTGTTCCTTTAACGGGATCTCCGCCAATGCAAACACAGGTGGATTGGCCAATTCCTTTATATGTTAAGTTAGAAGCAACTTCATGGGTCAACGTACCGCTGCGAGAAATAATGCCTACATGGCCTTCGCTGTAAATATAACCGGGCATTATGCCTACTTTACTCTTTCCAGGGCTGATAACTCCAATGGTATTGGGACCAATGACGCGTACTCCTGCTTCTTTAGCCATGTTTTTAATGATCAAACTATCATGAACAGGTACATGCTCTGTAATAATAACAATTAGCGGTATTTTATTTTCAATGGCCTCCATTGCCGCGAGAAGCACGCCCGCAGGCGGCACCATGATTAGCGATGCATCTATTTGATGTTCCCTTTTAGCTGCAGCAACCGTATCATAAACTGGCACACCGTGCACATTATATCCGCCTTTACCTGGGCTAACCCCTGCTACCACGTTGACATTGTATTCCAGCATTTTGAGCGTGTGATAAGAACCCTGTTTACCGGTTGCTCCCTGAATGATTACACGAGTATCTGCATTAACCAATATGGACACTATTGATCACCTTCTTTTTGTTCATTTCTTTTAACAATAGAATTACAGCTTCTTCTGTTGTTCCATATTTTATGATTGGAATGTTATTTTTCTCTAAAATAGCCCAGCCCTCATCTTGAGAGTGACCTCTCATTTTTACTACGATAGCTTGTGGTGGGTTAACTTCATTAATAACCTGGGAAATACCCATTGCCATTTTTTCGCAATTATTGATGCCGCCGAAGAGATTAATTAAAACCCCTTCAACGCCTGGCGTTTTCAAAACTATTCTTAATGCAGCGGCTGTTTTTTCCATGGTTGCATCGCCACCAAGATCTAAGAAGTTTGCGGGCGCCCCGCCATGGGCGGCAATCATGTCCATGGAAGCCATACCAAGTCCTGCGCCACCGGCAATTAAGCCAATATTGCCTTTTCCTAGCCTTACGTAAGAAACGCCTACGGCCTTGGCCTCTGCCTCCAGGGGATCTAAAATTTCATCTCTTCTCTTAAAGTTATTTAAGGCTTGTAACCTGAAGAGTGCCGCGTCATCAATTTCAATTTTGGCATCAGCCGCTATAACTTTACCATCTACATCGATAACCAGGGGATTAATTTCAGCGGTAATGGCGTTATACTTAAAATAACAATTTACCAAATTAAGTGATACCTTGGCTACTTCTAACAGTTCTTTACCCTTTAAGCCTGTTTGCAGCACCCAATCTATCATTTGGTAAAGTTTTGGTATTTTTAGCGGATTTAGGTGCAATTTATGTAGCTGGTCGGGGTAATTTTTAGCCACAAGTTCGATATCCATGCCGCCTTGGGCGGATATCATCAGGATTGGCAGTAAACTTTTGGGGTCTAAAGTAATTCCCATATAGAATTCATGGGCAATTGATAACTTTTCTTCTATCAGCAATTTTTCAACTTGCTCACCTGAAAGTTGCAAGGCTAGTAAATCATTTACGGCTTTAATTAATTCATCCTCAGTTTCGGCAAATTTAATTCCACCAGCTTTTCCCCGTCCTCCACGCAAAACCTGGCTTTTTACTACTACTGGGTAACCAACTTCGCTTGCCGCTTTTTTGGCTTCCTCCAGGTTAGTAGCCGTTATACCTCTTGGTACAGGGATGCCTATTTCCTGAAAAATTGATTTACCTTCAAACTCATACAGTTTCATAACTACATACCACCTTATTGCTTATAATAATCTAATGCAGTATCAATAGCTTTAAGGTTTATATCCTGCATTTTGGGGGGTAATTGATTGACTATGGCAGACTTGAGTGCCTCAATAGTTATTAAATTGGTCTGTTTAACCAAAGCCGCTAGCATAATAGTATTGGCCACCATTTTATTGCCGCATTTTTCTTCAGCCAATTTGGTAGCGGGAATGCGATGAAGATGTTTAATGGTTTCGGGTATGTTTGTTACCAGGGTTTTATCAACAAAAACCTCAGCGGTTTCAGGATTTATGTCATTGATATATTTATCAAAGGCAGGCTGCGACATGGCTACAAAAATATCGGGATTTAAGGTTTTCGTATAATCTATTAGCTCATCTGAGATTACCACTTCCGCCCGGCAGGCGCCGCCTCTGGCTTCTGGACCGTAGCTTTGTGTTTGGGCGACCTCTTTATCTTCAAAATAGCCGGCAGCCTGGGCCAGTAATACGCCCATTAAAATAATTCCCTGTCCACCAAAGCCGGCCAGTTTTATTTCCTTTCTCAACTTGCTCCCCCCTCAACTGTAACGGCAAGTTCCGGACAAATCAGCTCACATGTTCTACACATGGTACATGCATCCGGATTGGCGATGTAAGGTAGAGTATATCCCTTACCATTTATTTTTTTCGATTTACCTATGACTTTCTTTGGGCAGTAATGGAGGCAAAGAAAGCATCCTTTACAATACTGTTCATCTATAGTCACCACTGTTTTACACCACCTTTAATTATTAGCAACTAGCTGCTAGCTTACTTATTTTTTTATAATAATTGCTGGCAAATTCCAGCCTTTCGTCATCATGGTAAAGGTTACCAATTAAAATTTTTCCTGTTAATTCTTCTATACTCTTATTCTTGGCAGCATTTACGTTAATTGTATTTGCTTTAAGCATATCCAACAGTTGTGCTGGATCGGCTACACCATATATAACCCGGCCAGCCTGGGTTGGACACTGGGTTAAAACTTCTATAAAGGAAAATCCTTCATGGTCAATGGCTTCTGCTATGGTTTTGCTGAGTTGCCGCGGATGAGCTGTGGTCCAGCGGGCTACGAAGGTTGCCCCGGCAGCCTTAGCCAGTGCGCATCCGTCGAAGGGAATTTCAGGATTGCCATAAGGAGAGGTTTTGGTTTTGCCGTGAGAAGGTGTTGTTGGTGCTACTTGCCCGCCCGTCATGCCATATATCTGGTTATGAACCATAATAACTGTAATATCTATGTTTCTCCTGGCGCCATGAATGAAATGATTACCGCCGATGCCCAGGCAATCACCATCGCCTGTGAATACAATAACCTTTCTGCTGGGGTCGCTCATTTTTAAGCCACTGGCAAATGGTATGGCGCGGCCATGTAATACATGCAAAGTATCAACATCGATATATACCGGTATCCAGCCTGAGCAGCCAATACCACCAACCAGCGCTACTTTATCTCTAATATCCAATTGATCAATCGCCCTGATAGTAGCGTTTAAAATTGTACCGTTGCCACAACCCGGACACCACAATAGGGGCAGGGTAAATTTTCTGAGATACTTTTCACCTAACGGGTGCATACAGTGGCCCTCCTCTCAATTTCTGCTAAAATTTCTCCGGGGGTATGCAGCAACCCACCAAGTTTTGGAAGAGAGACCACTTCCACTTGGCCAGCAACTGCACGTTTAACCTCGTTGACCATCCGCCCAATATTTAACTCGGGTACAATTAGGGTATGGGCTTTGGCAGCTAACTCTGCAATTTTCTTTTCCGGAAAAGGCCAAATTGTACGGATCTTTATATAACCTGCCCGAATATTCTTTTCCCTAGCATCCTTAACAGCCCTTAAGCTCGGACGAGCAGGACTACCGAAACTAACAACCACAATTTCAGCATCATCAAGAAAACTAGTTTCTATATCAACTAATTGATCAGCATGGTTAGTTATTTTTTTACATAGCCGCTCAGTAAGTTTAGCGCACACTTCCGGCAAATGAGCGGCGCGATTACCGTTCTCATCGTGGAGCTGGCCCTCTATTAAAAGCTTATAGCCCTCATTAAAGGCCGGCATTCCGTCAAGCAGGCCATCATCACCTGCTTTAAAAGGTTGATAGCCTTCTTTGGGTGGTTTCTTCCTTTCTACAGGCTTTAAGCCGGCGGGGATGCGAACTTTCTCCCGGGTGTGCCCCACAATTTCGTCAGACAGAATGTAAACTGGTACGCGATATTTTTCTGCCAACACAAAGGCTTTATAGGTTAAATCAAATGCCTCCTGACATGACGAGGGCATTAAGGCAATAATTTCATAATCACCATGTGAGCCGTATTTAGCCTGCAATATGTCCTGCTGCCCCGGTGCTGTAGGCATTCCTGTTGCAGGGCCGCCACGCATTACATTAATTATAACAATCGGTGCCTCAACCACAGCAGCATAGCCAACACCCTCCTGTTTGAGGCTAATACCGGGCCCTGAGGAAGCTGTGCACGCTTTCATCCCTCCAAAAGAAGCCCCTATGGCTGCACAAATGCTGGCTATTTCATCTTCCATTTGCAGAAAAACACCATTTACCTGTGGTAATCGCTGGGCCATTGCTTCTGCTATCTCGGAAGCAGGGGTAATGGGATATCCCGCAAAAAACCTGCACCCTGCAGCTATGGCTGCTTCCACAATGGCTTCATTACCCTGAATTATTTTGACAGTTCCTTGGCAAACTTCTTGTCCCATAGCTAACCTCCTTCTTTTATTGCCACCTCGACTACCTGGCTAATTTAAAAATTGGCTATGAACTATCTTGGAACAACCTTTTATAGGTCCCTCCCACTCTTTGATGATATCTGTATATTTTTATGAGCAATGAATCAAAGGATAAGATTAATTCCTTTTAACTCGGTCATGCCCCCTGATGTTTTTAGTCAAAAGTGCCCCTGCCTCCATCACGTATTTTATCTTTTGTGGTATTTCTTCTTGGGTAAAGCGGGTTGCCGGGCCCATAATTCCAATAGATGCCACTACTTTTCCCTGAAAGTCAAAGACAGGAGTGGCAATTGCTGCCGTTCCGCAAGTAACCTCGCCAAAGCTAATGGCATATCCTTTTAACCTTATATCCTCAAGCTCTGACATAATTTGGGGGCGGTTTTTTGCTTTTTCATGCTTTTCAATTATGTCATTTATTTCATCTGAAGGTAAAAAGGCTAAAATCGCTTTTTTTAATGCTCCCCGAGTCAAAGGGGTTCTCATCCCAATGGGTTGAACAGTTCTAAGCTCATACATAGTCTCTATTTTGTCAATCAAAACACCTTCATAGCCATCTTGAATAGTAAGGTGAGCTGTTTCCTTAGTTTTTTCCATGAGGTTTTTCAAAACAGGCTTAGCTGTTTCCATGATGGACAGGTTTTCCCGGGCAATGAACCCAAGTTCCATTAACAATAAGCCTAAACGGAACTTTTTAGTAACATCATTTTGCGCTACCAATCCGTGCTTTTTTAATTCCAAGAGAATTCTATGTACAGTGCCTACAGGTATACCGGATCGGTAAGCAATTTCAGAAGCACCCCATTCTTTAATGCCCCCTTGAGGAATCAGCAATTTTAAAATTGTTACTGCCCTTTCAATAACGCTAGCCATATAATATTGACCTCGTTACATCCTAAATCTAACTTTAATATTTTTTCTCATTATATGAGAAGCTTTCTCATTTTTTCCTATAAAGTAATTTATCATACCTTTTTTAAATTGTCAATTAAATTTTAAATTTTTTTATTAAACTATTTTTTATGTAAATTTAAAATATTTCAATTTTATAATTTATTGAAATAATTTACATTAGCGTTGCATTAATAGATTTATAATTTGTCAAACACCAATAGAGACTAAAATCATCGGAAATACCAGTTAAATCCTATTCCTGCAACAACGGTTAAGTCCCAGCAGCTCTGCCTGGGTTTTGATGGGGATGTCAGGGTTGTCCCACTCAACCCTCACGTAGCCATTGAAAGTCGGCGTGTACTGGAAACCAATCTATAGCCTTCTTGAGCTTGAAGGAATCGAGATCCTTGTTGTCAACGCCAAACATATTAAGGCGGTACCCGGGCGCAAGACCGATGTTAAAGATGCTGAATGGATAGCTGACTTTCTACGACATGGGCTTTTAAAGGACAGCTATATCCCCTCGCGTGAGCAAAGGGAGCTACGGAAATTGGTACGCTACCGCAAGAAACTAATTGAAGAAAGAGCACGTGAAATCAATCGGATGCAAAAAGTCTTAGAAGACGCCAACATAAAGCTTTCCTCGGTAGTCACTATATTATGGGAGCATCAGGGCGGTGTGACTGTCAAGTAAGTTTGAACAAATTTAAGCAAAAATTTTTGAAAACCTAGTTATTTCCAAAAATGGTTTTCCTGTGAGCTATTCTATAGCTATCACCTTTAAATTAATCACCTCACTCCGGTGAATAATTTTGTCCAGTATGGCTGTGGTCACTACCGGGTCACCCAGCAGTTCACCCCAGTCCTCCGAGCCCCTGTTGGACGTTATTATTACCGAAGATTGACCGTAAAGCTTGTTGATAAGCTGGAAAAACAAGTTGCCTTCATGGCGGTCCATGGCCAGGAACATTAAATCGTCAATTATGACAAAGTCCGAGAAGCTGTCAAGTGAACCTAGGTAATTTTTTCGATTTTCTTTCCTCCAATGCCTGTAGCTTAGCTGGCCTACCACTTCGGCCAGTTTTTGGGCTAATTCGCTATTACCACGAGCTAAGGAGAT
>NZ_BDGJ01000063.1 GCF_002207765.1 Calderihabitans maritimus | reverse complement strand
GCACGCCTGTATTCCGTCCCTTGAAATGCCTGTCGTTACTGGAATCTTGTTTTTAAACTGTCAAAGATGAGTATAAACTAATTCCCTCCAGATCAGACTATCAACTAGAAAGCTGACTGTGGAGGGAATTTAAGATGAACTCAGGAAAAAGGTATATGGTGCTAGCTTTAGTTCTAATGTTTATCTTAGTAATGATGAGCGGTTGTCCGGGGCCGGCCCGTAAGCCGGGACAACAGGAACCGGATAGACCTGATGTGGTACCTGGTCCGGAGGAATTAAAGCAAGAAGAGCCGGTTATTTCCTTATATGATAAAGATACAGGAAAGACTACACGGATAAAAATGGAAAAATATATCCAAGGAGTAGTAGCAGCAGAAATGGATCCTACCTGGCCGGTTGAAGCGTTAGCTGCCCAAGCCATTCTGGCGCGAACTTTTACTTTAAAGAAAATTGAGGAAGGCGGGGTTAAAAAACGTAACGCTGATGCTTCTACCGATGAGGAAGAATTTCAGGCATATGCTCCGGAAAAGATTAACGATAGAGTTCAGAGAGCGGTCGAACGCACTCGGGGATTAGTGGTAACCTATAAAGGAAAATATATTAACGGTTGGTTCCATGCCGATGGTGGCGGCAGAACGGCTGCTTCCGCTTTAGAAGGTTTAGCATACAAGAAGGAACCGACGCCTTACATTAAGAGCGTAAAAGATCCCGGTTTTGCCATTACTGCTCCGGAAAACAAATCCTGGACAGTTCAATTTCCTCTCAACATGGTACGAAATATTATACGGGAGAAAATAGGACAGGACCCGGGTGTGATAAGGACGGCTCGAATTATTAAGAAGGGACCTTCAGGTAGGGCTATGACTATAAGACTGGGAAACGCTACAGTCAGCGGTCCTGCTCTGAGAATAGCACTGGGTAAGGATAAAATGCGATCCACTTTGATAGAACGTTTGGAGATAAGGGGGAACAACCTGGTAATTCACGGTCGTGGTTATGGCCACGGAGTGGGAATGAGTCAGTGGGGGGCAAGAGCTTTGGCTGAAAAAGGGAAAAATGCACAAGAAATAATCAATTACTTCTTTAAAGGAGTGGAAATCAAGAAGGTTTGGAAATAGGGCTGGAAAGCCCTTTTTTTAATGACATATTCTTCCCTCTTAGCGCATAGCATGGAAGCGAAGGGAGGTATCGGCTTTGAGCGAAGAAAAGCAACTGCTAAGCCTGGCGGACCGCAGGCATTTAAAAATCAATGGGGTGCTTCACGTGGCGAGTTTTGATGATCAGGAAGTAATTTTGGAAACAAACCTTGGCGTTTTGATTATAAAAGGAGAAGGACTGAACATAAATCAGTTCAACCTGGAACAGGGTAAGTTGGAAATTGATGGCATGATACGCTTGATGGAGTATAAAGAAGGGGAAGGGGTTAAAGACCTGAAAGATAAGCGAAAAGGCTTATTGGAACGCTTGTTAAGGTAGGGAAAACTGATTTCTCTTTGGTGATAAAGATGACACCTGTCAACCAACAAGTGTTTCATTTTGTCTTCACTTTGTTGATTGGTTTCATTTTTGGTTTAATATTTGATTTCTATCGTATCTTTCGATGGCTTTTCAAACCGAAGAAATTCGGAACCTATTTGGGCGACTTGTTCTTGTGGATTTTGCTCACCGCCTTGGGGTTTAACTTATTGTTGGTCAGCAATCTGGGAGAAGTAAGGTTTTATGTTTTTATTGGTATGGGGGCGGGATTTGCCCTTTATTATCGTTTTTTCAGTCCCGGTTTGACCAGCTTTTTAAGAAACATTTGTCTAGAAATAATGAGGTGGTGGCGTTGGATTAGAGCCGGCCTGTTTTTAATTTTAAGAACAATACAAAAATTAGTTTTTGCCTTACTGGGTATAATTAGTATGGCGCTTTATCAAGGGTTAATTTTAGGGAAAGTTTTGTGTCGCTGTTTTCGAAGGATAATCTGTCGTTGTCTAAAGTTTCTTCTGTCTCTCCTGCCTTTCAAAAGGAATAACCTTAATACTTTTTTATAGTTGTAGCAGGAATTTTGTTTAATTTGCCGAATAGGAAGGCGTAAATAAAATATACACAAATTATCCACAAGTTGTACACAATATGTGGATAAAGACAGACGGGCTGGCAATTGGCAGAGGAAGGTATACATGAAAGTAGAAATCCGGGGAGCCGAAAAGCTTAGTTTTAGGGAAAGACAAGTAGTGGTTTTGAAAGAAATGGGATACACTAATGAAGAAGTGGCTAAACGGTTAAAACTCAGTTCCAGCACGGTAGCAACTCTGTACCACCGGGCCAGAAGTAAAGGTTATGAAGTTGTCATTGTACTTCCCGGGGACAGTCTGGGTCTGTTCCATGATACAACTAGGGAGGATGAGTAGATTATGGAACCTGTCCCCCAAATCTGGGGTGAGAAAAGAAAGTTTTCCCGGCCTAAACGTAAGGTAAAATACCGACTGATATTTCGTCCTAACCTGAAAACATTGATTATATATTTCCTTTTAGCCTATCTCTTGTTCTCTTTCGGTCAGGTGCATTATAAAATAAGACAGCAGGAAGCATATCTTGCCCAGTTGGAGAAACAAAAACAAGGCTTGGCTCGGGAGAACCAAAAATTGAAGGAGCAGATCAGAATGTTACAATCGGACGCCTACATAGAAAGAATTGCCCGCGAGGAACTGGGTTTGGTTAAGCCGGGAGAAACTATTTTGCTTCCCGCCCAACCGGGAGAGGTTATCCCTTTGGACAAAAATATTGATAAAGATGAACTCCATTAACGTCTAACTTCCATAACGGCATATTGACATAAAGCCAGTGGATGCAGTAAAATACACGTATTAGTATGTTTTGCAAATTTAAGGAGGAAGTTTTTCGGGGATGTCTTTAGTTGTAGGCAGCATTGTTGAGGGCGTAGTAACAGGTATTGCCAGATTTGGTGCATTTGTTGAGCTGCCGGGGGGGATAACTGGGCTAGTACACATTTCAGAAATAGCTGATGCTTATGTTAAGGATGTAAATGACTATCTTAAAAAAGAGGATAAGGTTCGGGTAAAGGTTATTGAAATCGAGGAGGGAAAGATAAAGCTTTCTATCAAGCAGGCAGATCCCAATTACGAGGAAAGAAAACGGCGCGGCAAAGGCGAACAGCCGGGTGGTCCAAATCTTTCTTTTGAAGAAAAGTTAGCCCGGTTCTTGAAGGAGAGTGATGAAAGACAGCAGGACCTGAAACGCCATTTCGTTTCTAAACGGGGTGGGCGTGGCGGATACAGGTTTTGAAGATAAAGGAGCACTCCATAAGGAGTGCTTTTTTGATGAAAGGAGATCTAGACATGCTTTTAGGAGCTGTAGATATTGGAACTAATTCCACAAGGTTGCTTATAGCCAAAATGGAAAAGGGGCAGGTAGTCCCAGTTGTTCAACGTCTACAGGCCACCCGCCTGGGCCAAGGCATGAGTGAAAAAAGCTACCTGGGAGCTGAACCGGCAGAAAGAACTTTGAGGGCCTTAAGGGGATTTCAGCGGCTAATGAGAGAAAGCGGGGTTGAAAGGGCAAGGGCAGTAGCAACCAGTGCTGTGCGAGAAGCCCTTAACGGTCGAGAATTCGTGCAAGAAGCGGAGGCTGTTTTAGGTTTTCCCGTACACGTTGTTACCGGTGAACAAGAAGCCGTTTTGAGTTATAGGGGGGCGACTGGCGCAATTCCCGAAATAACCTTTCCTGTAGTTGTGGATATAGGAGGAGGAAGTACGGAAATTACATATCAAAATGAAAGAGGCCGGATAATACCTGTAAGTCTTCCTTTGGGAGCGGTAAGATGTACTGAACAGGGCTGGCCGGAAAACAAGATTCAAAGTGTTTTGCGGGATGGACTTCATCCACTGGCCCGCAGGCAGTTGGGTTTGGTTGGGGTTGGAGGTACGATCACTACTTTGGCGGCAGTCGATCTCGGTCTTGAGTTCTACGACTGGAAAAAGGTTCATAAATACCGGCTAACTTATGAACGAATATTGGATATTCTCAAATACCTTGCCGCCCTACCTCTAGAGGAAAGAAAGCGAGTTCCCGGTTTGCAACCGGAGCGGGCGGACATTATCGTTGCCGGTACTATTATTTTGAAAGAGCTTATGCGACTTCTGAACACGGAATTCATAACCGTAAGCGAGGCGGATATCCTTCATGGTATAATTTTGGAACTCTATCAGCAGCAGATTTAATGTTTCTCCCTTTTCGGATGTTCGAGCAGGGCAGTATTATCTTCTCTTGATTCGTGATTAGGTGAATACTGGAGGCTGCTTCTTCCTCGATGAGCTTCTTCAAATTCTTTAACAGCGAATTTTAAGGCCTGTCGGTTGTCAAAAGCATCTGCATTCATCCGATAATACCGGTCGATGGCGGTAAAGAAAGGTTTATCAGTAAATTCTCTCTCTGCGTCTGCGATCCACCAGATTTTTTCTAAGGATTTCTTGTTTAAATCCTGCTCCATTGCCTGCTCGATAAAGGTATCGTTCATTTCGATAGCCCGGCATGGATAATCGTCAACATGAAAATTAAAGTGGGTACCAAACTGGTTATAACCGTACCTCTCCTTCAAATAGCGGACGTAGTCATCCCAACTGCCCTCTTTTTTCATTTCTTCAATTAGTTGCTTCAGCATTGAGCCCGACAAGGGAAATACCTCCTATCTCAATATTTTGTTTCTAACTCCCCCAAACTTGCTCAAGAAATTTTTTTTACAGACCTAACTGTTGATAATCATCTTGGTTGATTTTTCCGTCTGGCTCCAGGTTATTAAAAATCTGAAAGTAACGCACTGCGGTTTCGGTCATACGACCGAACCGTCCGTCGGCCATCCCCAAGTAGAAACCGTGTTCTTTAAGTTTCATTTGAACCTGAACTACATCGGGACCTACAGATTTAGGTTGCAAAACTCTACGCTTTATTCCGGCCGGCAATTGCGGTTGCCCAGTTATTTTTACCGGAGTACCAACGGAAACCCAGTTAAACAGTTCTTCCACATCCCGATTAAACATGCGGATGCAACCATGAGATGCCCTTTGACCGATGGACCAGGGCTTATTGGTGCCATGTATTCCATATATTCCCCAGGGTACGTTGAGGCCCATCCACCGGGTGCCAAAACCTCCGCCCCAGTCGCTACTTTTACTTATTATTTTCCATTCACCGACTGGGGTAGGAGTTTCTGTTCTACCAACGGCTACAGGATAAGTTTTTAATGGCTTGTTATTGGCATAGACGGTCAGGGTTTTGTTATTGGTATCAATAACTAAATGTATTATTCCTTCGGGAGCATTGAGCTGCTTGGTAGTAGTTGGCCTTTCAAAACCTTTCCCTAGCAATTTCCATATTGTATCATCCACTATACCGTCGGGGGCAAAGCCGTGGGTTACTTGAAATTTCTTCACCGCTGCTTCGGTTTGTGGGCCGTAGATACCATCAATAGGGCCGGGATCAAAGTTTAATTGATGCAACCTTTCCTGTAATTCTTCCACATCCGATCCGCTTAAATAAGGTCGGGTCAGGTAAAGTTTACGGTTAGTATCGTCGCAGCCCCCGAAAGCCCCTAGGGGGAAAGTATAAGATGAGCTTGCCATGCTAGTATCTATCCCATACAATATAGATATAGAGAAGAGTATATAAAATAGTATGGCTTTTCGTATATAGCCTTGGGAAGGCAAACTTATCACCCTTTCTCCGCAGCGACCGAATTTGACTAATACTTAGACTGCGATTTTTCGAATAAATTATACGTTGATTATTGAACTGGGGCTTATTAGAGAAAATAGGTGGGATTAAAGAGGTGGGAAAATTGAAGCCTACTCCCAAAATTATGGTGGTAGACGATGACGAAAATATTTGCGAACTGGTCCGTCTCTATTTAACTAAGGAAAATTTTGAGGTTGTTGTTGTTCATGATGGCCTCACCGCTTTGGAAAAAATTGAAGAGGAAGTCCCTTCTTTGGTGATTCTGGATATTATGATGCCTGGTATGGATGGCTGGGAGGTATGCAGGGAGATTCGTAAAATGAGTAACCTGCCAATTATTATGTTGAGCGCTAAAGGGGAAAGCTTTGACAAGATTTTAGGTTTAGAGCTCGGTAGTGATGATTATGTGGTTAAGCCTTTCGACCCGAAGGAGTTGGTCGCCCGGGTAAAAGCAGTTCTTCGCCGGTATGAATCTCCTCGCACAGAGAGAAAGCAGGTGATCTATCCCCAGCTAGTGATTAACCTTAACGAGTATACAGTAAAGGTTGACGGTAAAGAGGTGGAACTGGCTCCCAAAGAAATTGAACTATTGTATTTTTTGGCCAGTCACCCCAATAAAGTATTCAATCGCGAACAGTTGATTGAAAAAGTCTGGGGATATGATTATTTGGGAGATACCAGAACTATTGACGTGCATGTTAAACGCCTCAGGGCCAAATTAGGTTCTAACCCTCACTGGCAAATTAAGACTGTATGGGGTGTGGGTTATAAATTCGAGGTGAATTAACTTTGGGTCGTACCATTTTTGGAAAGTTAATGTTGACTTACTTGTCGGTTATCCTTATAACCCTTGCTGTTCTGGCTGTCTTGTTGTCCTTATTGTTTCAAAGTTATTATTTTTATGAAACGGAGCAAACCCTTATCACCCATGGACAGCAGATTAACAATCTGGTGCTCAAATATTTGAATGACCAAATTACTCGTCAAGAATTGGAATATGCGGTCAAGACCCTTGACAGAGCACTGAATGCGGAGATCTGGATAGTAGATGCCCATGGCAATATCTATTTTGACTCGAGGCCCTTTGAAGAACAGTGGTTTGGAAATTACCTGGAGGGGAAGGAAATTGAGCAATTAAAAAAGGCTGAAATAATAACCAGAATTGGCCGGTTCGGGAACCGTTTTAACCTCCCGGTCATAACCGTAGGAGTACCTCTATTTATTGACCAGGAGGTACAGGGAGCTATCTTCCTGCATTCCCCTGTTTTTGGCGTTAAAAATGCGTTAAAGCCAATTTACCGCATTATATGGTTGGCGGCATTGATAGCGGTTATTTTTGCCGCCTTAGTAAACTATTATATTTCGCGTAAGTTTTCCCGGCCGCTGCAGGAATTAAGTCGGGCAGCCTTACAAGTAGCCAGTGGAAAATTTGAAGAAAAGGTAGAAGTATTAACCAGCGATGAAATCGGTCATTTGGCCAAAACTTTTAACTACATGGCAGAAGAACTAGGCAAGTTGGAGAGAATGCGGCAGGAATTCATTGCCAACGTATCGCACGAGTTGCGTTCCCCGCTGACTTCTATTAGAGGTTTTATTCAAGGAATTTTGGATGGAACTATTACCGGTCAGCATCAGGAACGATATTTAAAAATAGTCTTTGAAGAAACCAACCGCTTGACTCGCTTGGTTAACGACCTTCTGGACCTGGCCCGGCTGGAATCCGGGAGTATATCCATGAACTGGAGTAACTTTGATGTAAACGAACTTATCAGAGAAGTTGTGGCCAAGCTGGAGCCTCAAATTAGAGAAAAACAGCTTCAAATCGAACTTTCTTTGGAGGAACGCCCCACGTGGGCCTATGCAGATCGGGACCGGGTAGAACAGGTTCTGATTAATTTATTGGACAATGCGATACGCTTTACACCGGAAGGCAAGAAGATTAAATTGGAAGCAGTGCCTGATGGAGATAAGATAGTGGTTGCGGTAACGGACCAGGGCATAGGTATTCCTCCGGAAGAATTACCCTATATTTGGCAGAGATTTCATAAAGTGGACAAGGCTCGAACCCGTTCTAAAGGAGGTACCGGGTTAGGTCTGGCTATAGTAAAGCGAATAATAGAGGCTTTGGGGCAAACTATAAGTGTTGAGAGTGAACTAAATCGAGGCAGCCGATTCAGCTTCACTCTTTCGGCCACGAAAGGGTGAAATTAAAATTTAACATTTTGTTCATATTTTAGTCATATTTTTAACGTATAATGTTAACTAAGTTGGGTTGCGTGACAGGAAGTACAGGCGTCTTGTTTTTGGGCTGATGAAACATTCATCAGCCTTTTTTTTGTGCATGGGCATGCGGGCATTGGTTATACTAAGAACGTCCTTAGAACGGCAGAAAAGTTTGCGGAGGTAGCAACGGCATGTCCTTAAAGGTGTTTGCTTTATTGGCCGCATTGATTTCAGGAGTGGCTATGGCCGTACAGGGTTCCTTGAATTCTGCGTTAGGAAAGATAATTGGACTTCTGGAGGCAACTTTTATCGTCCACTTCATTGGGACTGCGGCCGTAGCTGTCCTTTTAGTTGCTCAAGTAGGCAATGGCGACCTGGGGCGTATAACCAGTGCACCTTGGTATACTTTTCTGGGCGGGGTGATAAGTGTATTGATTATTTACGGAGTAGTGGCCAGTATCCCTAAAGTAGGTGTAGCCATTGCTACCACGGCAATTATTGTAGGACAGGTTTTAACGGCGCTGTTGATTGATCATTTCGGTATTTTTGGTCTGGAAAAAATTCCTTTTACCTGGTGGAAGCTTGTTGGGTTAATTTTGCTGGCAGCCGGAGCCAAATTGATGTTAAACTGAAGGGATTTTGGCGACAGGAAAATTGTAGTTTTCGTAGAAATAAATAGAATAAACATTTTTGAGTTTCACTTTAAGGATGAGTGGCTTGGTATTGGCCGAGGGGGGAACCGGATGCGTACTGAGTTCATGAAAGAGCTTTGCAGTAAGCTTTTGTTATGCCTGCATGGTTCCGATGTGGCTGTTACCCTATTTGGGCTGATAAAGCAGTTGACTAAGGCTGAGCAAGTATCCTGCTTTAAGTTTATGGAAAAAGGAAAAGTTCTGCGTTGTTTGCAAGGTTCTGATGAATCTTGCCGGGAGGACCTTGGGCTGGAAAGCGCGCATCTCGCTTCGGAAGTGGCGAGGAGCAGAAAGACATTGCAAATTGATGACACGCATCTCTGGCGCAAAAAGGGATACGCCATCCCCCCTCAGTGGAAAAACTATTTGGGAATTCCTTTATTAATTGGCGATAGATTGTACGGGGTTCTGGAGATAGTGAATTTTTCTGAAAGAAGGGAGTTGGATTATTATAAATCCATGTTAGAGGAAATTTCAGAGATATTGGCGGCCGCCCTCAGAAATACTATTATTTATGAAGATATTACGGTCAAGGCCGCTACCTTGGCGGTAATCAACAAAATTAGCAATGTTATTAACTCAAGTTTAAATCTTCAGGATGTATATAGCACTTTTGCTCAAGAGTTGAAGAGGCTTATTGCTTTTGACCGGGTCAGCTTGGCCCTGCTTGATGAAACCGGAGAGCAATTTTATGTTTACGCTCTGGAGCCTGCTCAGGATACGAAATTAGGCCCTAATGTTAAACTGCCGCGGCGGGGTTCGGCGCCGGGATGGGTATATGAGCATAAAAAGCCCATTGTTGTTGGAGATCTCCGGGCAGAAAAGCGTTTCGTGGAAGATGAGATACTGCTGGAAGAAGGCTATCGTTCGGCGCTCCGCTTTCCTTTAATGGTGAAAGGCAAGTGTATTGGAAGTATTAATCTCAACAGCCGCCGGTTAAATGCTTTCGGCCCGGAAGCAGTTTCGGCCCTGGAACAGATAGTTGGTCATGTAGCCATAGCGGTAACTAATGCCCGATTATTTGAGGATGTTCAGGCTAAAAGCAAATTGCTTGAGGAACGCAATCGTCGTCTTATGGCTTTGAACAGCATTTCTGCTTTATTAAATCAAACGTTAGATCTTTCGCGTGAGCTTTCTAAAGTTTTACAGAAAGTGATGGAAGTTACCGAGAGAGAGGCAGGATGTATTTACCAGTTTAAAAATGACCGGGAGCTTTACCGTGCCGCTTATTATGGAAATATACCGGAAGACTGGTTGGGGAAAAAGAAATTTTATCGGGTGGAAGAATTTCCCGTTGGAGAGGCAGTCCGGTCCGAAAAAATTCTCACTATATATGGGGAGCAGGTAGAAGAGCTGGCGCAATTTAAATCTGTAGGTGTAGTCCCCTTAAGAACAAAAAACAAAATTATCGGCGTCATGGTTATAGCCGGCAAAGGTAACCGGCAATTCAACCAGGAAGAACTGGAGTTTTTGGAGGCTATCGGGAACCAGATTGGTGTGGCGATGGAAAACGCTGAACTTTATAAAGAGCTCAAACGGCGTGCTGAATATGACGATTTGACCGGTTTATTAAATCGGAGACAATTTTTCTATCTATTAGAAAGAGAGATCAACCGGGTACAAAGGTACGGAGGAGACCTTTCGCTAATTATGCTGGATGTAGACAAGTTCAAACAATTTAATGATACTTACGGACATCTGGCCGGCGACCGGGTGCTGCAGAAAGTAGCGTCGTGCATCAAAAATACTATTCGGCAGACTGATATAGCGGCCAGGTACGGTGGAGAGGAATTTGCCGTTATTGTCATAGAAGCGAATCAAGAAGAGGCAGTGAATATAGCCGAAAGAATAAGACGTACGGTCGAGGCTTTAAACCAGGAAGAGCGTTTTGTAACGGTCAGTCTGGGTGTGATTGGTTATAAGGTAGATAGAGATGATTTGGAAAGTTTGATTCAAGGGGCTGATAAAGCTTTATATCAAGCCAAAGCCCTGGGGCGCAACCGGGTGGTTGCGTTCAGCGATTGAAATACCTTCCAGCTATTTATTTTGTAAATTGGGCCTCTTGACATTTGTTTTGCTTTCGGGCATAATCTAGTAGTGAAGCAACGTTTCTTATTTGCTGAATTGCAACGGGAAGATTGTGACTAAACGTGGCGGTGTAGCTCAGCTGGTTAGAGCATACGGTTCATACCCGTAGTGTCGTAGGTTCGAGTCCTACCACCGCTACCAGAAGCAGAAGTTGAAAGTCGGTAGTCAGAAATCGGCGGCGTGTCATCCCGGAGAAGAGGGCTGCGCGTCCCGGACTGACAGCCGACATGTGGCTTCTAACTGTGGCCCGTTGGTCAAGTGGTCTAAGACACCGGCCTTTCACGCCGGTAACAGGGGTTCGAATCCCCTACGGGTCACCATCATCCCCGCTGATGCGGGGTTTTTATTTTGTGCCGAAAGTTAATAATGTCGAAAATTATGGAGAATGGCTCCCTCAACCTGACAAACATTTTACCGCCTTTATACTATAATTTAGATGGATTGTTAATTATAGGAAAAGGCGGTGTGTTGTCAGGTGAAAGAAGATATTGAGGTTTATCCCTATCGTAGAATATACCAGTCTAAACACCAGGGCAAGAGTCGGCAGAACGGAAGAGGAGCTTCTCGTATTACAGGACAAGCCATGCTTAAGATTTTTACCTGGGGTAATATAGCCCTGCAGTTGTTGGGCTTTCTTTTTGGCCGCTCTTTAGTGATGGGGGAACTTCTTCCTTTTGGCCCCGCTTTTTACGCTGGTGTTGTTAGTACTACCGGCACAAACCCCTGGCTGTTGTTGATTAGCGTTTGTTTTGGGATTTTCACCATAAGAAAGGGCATGGAATTTTGGGGTTCAGTTGCCGTTTTACTGATAATTGCTCTATTACATCGTTTTTACCAGTTAGATGCTCAACGAAGAGGATGGCTTTTGCCTTCTGTATCTGTAGGTTCCGTAGTGATGTTGGCCAGAGGTGTACTAGCGGCTTTATATGAGCCTACACTTTATAAGGCAGTGGCTATATCTTTAGAAGGGTTCCTGGCTGTCGGTTTAACGGCTGCCTTTATTGTGGTTGCTAAAGCGGTTAAGAAAAGTAAAGGCTTGATCCGGTTAAATACGGAGGAAATTATTTGTTTTGCTATTTTTGGCATAGGTATTGTCGGTGGTGTAGGTAACCTGACGGTAGGGAAGTTGTCGCTGCAAAGTTTGGTTAGCGGGTTTGTTATCCTTCTTTCCGCCCTGGTTGGAGGTCCAGGACTGGGGGCGTCAGTGGGAACAGTAATGGGTATGATTCCCGGTCTCTCTATGGTGAACGCTCCTTTTCTGGTGGGGAAATATGCTTTTTCCGGCTTCTTGGCAGGTATTTTTAAAAGTTACGAAAAACTAGGGGTAGCCGTTGGATTTATGTTGGGAGAACTTTTATTAGCAGGCTATCTGACGGACCGGGGGGCGGTTATTGCCAATCTTTCAGAGAGTGCTCTAGCCGCTATGCTCATGTTTTTAATTCCCAAGGGAGTAATAAATCATCTGGCCGGTTTAGTATTTCCCGACCGGGAGGAAGAAGAGAAAGCCTTCAGGTCTTACCGGCGGCGAAGCAACTTAGTAGTCAGAAAGGCAAAAGAGCTTTCCCGCATTTTTACAGAATTATCGCGGGCTTTCAGTGAAGTTACCGTTTACAGGCGGGAGACCCAACAAAATCTGGACGCATTACTGAATTACGTTAGCAAACGGGTATGTGCCCGGTGCGGGGTCTTAGAACGGTGTTGGGGCAAAGAATTTTACGGTACGTACCAAAATATAATGGGCATTTTTAATTTGGTGGAAATCCGCGGATTGGTTTTGCCGGAAGAGATATCTCCAGATATCAAGAAAAAGTGCCTCCACATACCGGAGTTGGTTACAGCAGTTAATTGTGCTTATGAACATTACAAAACAGATAAAGCCTGGCAAGAACGCTGGAAGGAGATTCATCGTTTGGTTTCTAACCAGATGGAAGGTGTAGCCGCTATATTTACTCACCTTTCGCAGGGAATGGAGACCTTTTTAAATGGAGAGGAGGAGTGGAAAAAAGCCCTGCAGGAGGCTTTGAAGGACAAAAAAATAGATTTTGGGCGGCTGGAGATCGAAAGAGGCTCTAACCAAAACCTCGAAATCTTTTTAACCAAAGTTAATTGCCCTTATCCAACGGTAGATTGTAAAGAAATAATCACTGGTCGTTTAAAGCCGGTTTTTAATCAAGGATTTATCGTAGATAAGGATTACTGCGGTCTGGAAAAAGGCGACCCAAAATGTAAACTAACTGTTCATCTTGATCCTGTTTACACGGTTAAGGTCGGTTATGCTCAATTACCGAAAGAAGAGGGAAAGATTTCCGGTGACTGTTATGCATCCTTACGGTTGCCGATAGGAAGGCATGTATTAATCTTAAGCGACGGTATGGGCACTGGAGCGCCTGCTGCTAGAGAAAGTTATACTGCGGTTAGTTTCCTGAAACAACTGCTTTCGGTCGGATTTTCTCCTCAGATAGCAGTGCAAACGGTTAACTCTCTGTTGCTTACGCGTTCACAGGAGGAAACCTTCGCTACTATCGATCTGGCATCGATTAATCTTTTTACTGGAGAGACGGATTTTATCAAAATAGGGGCAGCTCCCTGTTTTATTCGTCGGAATTCCGATGTAGAGATGATTGCCGCCAGTTCCTTGCCTGTAGGGATTTTTAATCGAGTTGAGGTAAGCACAGTAACCAAACACCTTAAACCAGGTGACCTGCTGGTAATGGTCAGTGATGGAGTTTTAGAGATGGAAGGGGGACTAGATGTAGAATGGTTTATGGACCTGCTGCGATCCCTAACTGATAAGAAGGTAGAGCTTATAGCGAATCGTATCTTGGAAAGGATTTGTGCAGTTGGGGGGAAATTTCCTCTGGATGACTTGAGCATTTTAGTCGCTCGTTTAGAAAGGTTGAGTGGTTAAAGGGTGTCTGAGACACTCTCTTTTTTTAATTACTATTATTAAAATATTTTAAAATGGCAAAACTTACAGGTGGTGCAGGAAAACTAACTTTTATGGCGAATCTTGGAACAAGCTGTACTATTTGAGGCGGAGGATAATGCTGGATAAGGTTCGTGATACTGTTTTAAAATATCAATTAATCCATCCTCATGACCATATAGTAGTAGGAGTTTCAGGTGGTCCCGATTCCATGGCGTTACTCCACGTATTATTGCTTCTGCAGCGAGAATACCGGCTAAAGCTTTATGCCGCCCACCTGAACCATATGTTTAGAGGAGAAGAAGCTAAGGAAGATGCCAGGTTTGTAGAGACCATAGGGAAAAAATGGGGGGTTCCTGTTTGGGTTGAGGAATATGACGTTCCTTCGTTAGTGGCCTCCAGCGGAATGTCTGCGCAGGAGGCGGCCCGTCAGGTACGCTATGAATTTCTCTATAATGTTGCCGCCCGGGTAAATGCCCGGATTATTGCTGTAGGGCATCATGCCGATGATCAGGCCGAAACGGTACTGATGAATTTGTTACGGGGTGGGGGATTGGAAGGGCTTAGCGGTATGTCTCCCAAAAGGGGGAAGATTATCCGGCCTTTGTTTGAAGTTTCCCGGCGAGAAATAGAGCAGTACTGCCAAGAGCACAACATTCCTTTTCGACAGGACCCTTCTAATAAAAAAACGATTTATTTACGCAACAAGATTCGTCTACAGCTCATTCCTCTACTTAAAGAGTTTAATCCGCAAATTACCCAAGCCCTTTTTAGGATGGCTGACGTTTTAAGGGAAGAAAACGATTTAATAGACCAAGCGGTAGACGAAATATGGTCTAGAGTAGTGGAAAAGGAAAGTTCAGAAGAAGTAATATTTAGTCTAGCTGAATTTTCAAAACTCCATCGGGCTTTAAAAAGAAGAATAGTTCGGAAAGCTTACGACCGGTTGACGGGAACAAAAACAGGCCTAGCCTATGACCATGTGGAATCTGTGCTTAAATTGGCAGAGCGGGGTCATGTTGGAGAAAAACTTAAGCTGCCCGGTACGGTTTGGGTAGAGAGATCTTATCGAGTTTTTTCATTAACTTTTTTCATGGCGCAGAAGACAATTCCTTTTTTCCACTATGTGCTGCGCATTCCAGGAATTACAACCATCGAAGAACTGGGCCTTAGGATTGAAGCTCAGATAGTAGAAGTTCCGAAGAAGTTTCCGACTGATAAAACCATTGCTTTCTTGGATTACGACAAAATGAGTCTACCCCTGTACGCTCGGCAGCGTAAACCGGGGGATCGGTTTCAACCGCTTGGTTTAAACGGAAGCAAGAAACTCAAAGATTTTTTTATTGATCTGAAGGTACCGGTCGTGGAAAGAAACCGGATCCCCATTATTTGTGATTGCCGGGACAGAATTGTGTGGGTTGCCGGTTTTAGAATTGCTGAACCTTATAAAATTACACCCCAGAGCAAGCGGGCACTGCGGTTGGCGGTTCTTCCTGCGGAAGGTTGGAACGAATAAGTAAAATTATTTGAAAATAAGTATAAACTATGGTACAATATTAAGTTATGAGATAAGCTTGCTGAATTTTGAGAGGAGGGTATTGATTGAATCGAATATTCAAGAATTTAGCAATATATATTCTAATTGTTCTAATAGCCGTATCCATCTTTAAATGGACCACGCCAGTACACAAAGAAGCGGAAACTCTGGACTATACCACCTTTAAGCGATTGGTGCAGCAAGGCCAGGTAAAAGAAGTAAATATTATCATAGAAAGAGATATTTACCGTATTTCCGGTCTTCTTAAAAACGACAAATCTTTTGTATTGGATGCACCAAAAGAGCCTGGCCTGACTGATTTTTTGGCCATGAACGGTGTTAAAGTTATCCCTCAGGCTGCCCCGGAACCCCCTTGGTGGACTAACCTGCTGGGGACCATTCTACCGGTTTTGCTTTTAGTAGGTCTGATATTTTTTATGATGCAACAGACCCAGGGAGGCGGTAGCCGGGTTATGCAGTTCGGCAAAAGCCGGGCCCGTTTGCACACGGAGGATAAGAACAAGGTGACTTTTGCCGATGTGGCTGGTATCGATGAAGTAAAAGAAGAATTGCAAGAGGTAGTAGAATTCCTGAAGAACCCTAGAAAATTCAATGAATTAGGAGCTCGGATTCCCAAAGGAGTATTGTTATATGGTCCGCCCGGAACGGGAAAAACTTTACTGGCCCGAGCAGTGGCCGGCGAAGCTGGGGTCCCTTTTTTCAGCATAAGTGGTTCTGATTTTGTGGAAATGTTTGTCGGGGTTGGCGCTTCCCGGGTGCGAGATCTTTTTGAACAGGCCAAAAAGAACGCTCCCTGCATTGTATTTATAGACGAAATCGATGCTGTGGGGCGCCAGAGGGGTGCCGGCCTAGGCGGAGGACATGACGAAAGAGAGCAGACGCTGAATCAATTGCTGGTAGAGATGGATGGTTTTAATGCTAATGAAGGAATCATCATTATTGCGGCTACCAACCGTCCGGATATCTTGGATCCGGCGTTGCTTAGACCGGGGCGCTTTGACCGACAGATTGTGGTGGATGTTCCGGACGTTACAGGTCGCAAGGAGATACTAAAAGTACACGTTAAGAATAAACCCTTGGCCGACGATGTAGATTTAGATGTACTGGCTCGCCGTACTCCTGGGTTTACCGGAGCTGATTTAGCCAACTTGGTTAATGAAGCTGCTCTTTTGGCTGCGCGGCGGGGTAAGCGCAAGATAGGAATGGAAGAACTGGAGGATTCCATAGAAAGAGTAATTGCCGGGCCGGAGAAGAGGTCGAGAGTCATTAGCGATTATGAAAAGAAACTTGTTGCTTACCACGAAGCCGGGCACGCATTGTTGGGGCACTATCTGCCCCATACCGATCCCTTGCACAAGGTATCTATAATTCCTCGCGGCCGGGCGGGAGGCTATACGCTTTTGCTACCTAAAGAAGACCGGCGGTATATGACTAAATCCCAAATTTTAGATCAGGTTACCATGTTGTTGGGCGGCCGGGTGGCAGAAGCTTTGGTATTGAAAGAAGTCAGTACGGGAGCCCAAAATGATTTAGAACGAGCCACGGAACTGGTCCGGAAATTAATTACGGAGTTTGGTATGTCGGAAGAATTAGGACCTTTAACTTTTGGACGACGTCAAGAACAAGTATTTTTAGGGAGGGATATTGCCCGGGATCGAAATTACAGTGAAGCGGTGGCCTTCTCTATCGATAAAGAAGCTCGACGCATTATGGACGAGTGTTATAATCGTGCTGAGAAATTGCTCAAGGAGAATATTGATAAATTGCACTTGGTAGCCAAAACTTTAATGCAAAAAGAAACATTAGAAGCGGAAGAGTTCCAAAAACTCTTAGAACAATTTGATAAAGGGGAAACAGAAACAAAGTTGCAGGAGGATATTTCAGAGGACCGGCAGGAGACCGGGAACGAAAATAAGGAAAAGAACTCCAACTTCAGTCCTGGTCCTGTTATTAGTTTTAGCTATACAGAATAAATTGGATAAATGAGCGGGAGGTATAAAAGATGGAAAGGACTTTTGTGATGATTAAACCAGACGGGGTTCAAAGAAATTTAATAGGGAAAATTATTTCCCGGTTTGAGGATAAAGGCTACCGAATCGTTGCCATGAAGTTGATGCAAGTAACGCGTGATCTGGCCGAACGGCATTATGAAGAACACCGAGGCAAACCCTTTTTTGAGAGTTTGATTGACTATATTACTTCCGGTCCGGTAGTGGTTATGGTTCTCGAGGGGAAAGATGTAGTAGCGGGAGTGAGAAAAATGAATGGGGCCACTAACCCTGCAGAGGCTGCTCCCGGTACCATTCGTGGGGATTATGCTTTGGATATTGGGCGTAATGTAATCCATGGAGCAGACTCTGTAGAGAGTGCGCAACGAGAAATATCAATCTACTTCAAGGAAGAAGAATTGTTGAATTATGAAAAGGTCACCGAAAAATGGATCTATGAATATGAATAAGAAACTAACGGAAAGGCAGTCCTCGCATAAAGGACTGCTTTTTAAGTCACAGTTTAAGCCAGTAAAATTGATTGAATTTTTAAATAAATTTTCTTATAATAATGAATAAAACTTTGAAAGGAGAAGATAAAAATGAGCGAAAATTTAAAAGTGGGGCTAAAAGGGGAAGCTAAAGAAGTAGTTACCAGCAACAATACAGCGATAAAATACGGCAGTGGTAGCGTGGAGGTTTATGCCACTCCGGCCATGATAGGACTGATGGAAAAGGCTGCTTTAAGCAGTGTAGATCCTCTTTTGCCGGAGGGGCAGACTACTGTAGGTACAGCTTTAAATGTTCGCCACCTGGCAGCTACTCCCATTGGATTAACTGTAACGGCCAGGTCTGAATTGATTCAAATCGAAAACAGGAAATTAGTATTTCGTGTTGAAGCTTTTGATAGTAAGGAGAAAATAGGAGAAGGAACGCATGAGCGCTTTATCGTTGACTTAGAACGCTTTTTGTCTAGAGCAGATAAAAAAGTTAAAGGGTAATGGAGGAATTATTTTCATGGATGCTGAAACCCGGCGGAAAAACATACTGGAGTTATTGAAACAGTCGTCGGAGCCTATTACCGGTTCGGAACTGGCCCAACGATTTTCCGTGAGCCGCCAGGTGATCGTCCAGGATATAGCTATATTGCGAGCTGCAGGGCAAACCATTATTGCTACTCCTCAGGGTTATCTAATACCCGACGTTTTTGCCCAGAATAAACTCACCAGGACTTTCGCATGTCGGCATACTGAAGATAAGTTGGAACGAGAACTGCAGATTATGGTGGATTGCGGCGGGAAAGTGCTGGACGTAATTGTGGAACACCCTTTATACGGCGAACTTAAGGGGATGTTGATGCTGGATTCCCGCAGCGATATAGAAGAATTCTTATATAATTTTAGGCAAAGTAAGGCGCGACTGCTTTCGGCCCTGACTTACGGAATTCACCTTCACACGGTCGAAGCGCCGTCGGTCGAAGTTTTTGAACGAATAGAGGAAGCTTTAGCCGAGGAGGGGATCCTCTTGAACCGGATAGAAGATAATTTTTCATAATATATATTTTTTTGAAGCTACTGACAAGACACAAGTATATACAGGAGGGGTGCTTTATGAAAACTAAGGAAATAGTTTTAGGGGGGCTTTTGACCGGCTTAGCGTTAGTAATTCCGCTGGCCTTTGGAGGGGTATTAGGGATTGTTATTCCCCCGTTTTCGGCCACATTGGCTTCCCATGTTCCAATGATGATTGCCATGATTGTAAGTCCTGGAGTAGCTGTTATGGTAGGGATTGGATCCGCTCTTGGGTTTTTGATTAAACTAGGTATGCCTGCTATTGCGGCACGGGCATTTATGCATACCTTTGTTGGCTACGCAGGTGCCAAGATGGTTCAAAAAGGACGGCCTCTTTACTCGGCATTGATTTGGACTTTACCGCTCCATGCGCTTCTAGAGGCTATAATTGTTCTTCCTTTCGGTTTTACCCTTTACCAAGGTTTAGTGGGGGTAGGAATAGGGACTGCCCTCCATCACGCCATAGATAGTGTCATAACGCTAGGCATATTAGTTCTACCCATAGCCAAACCTTTAGGCCTCTCGAGCAGGGTGAGGTAGAGCAGATTGTGCCGTTTTTGGCACAGTTTTTTTATCTTCGTGAGGAAAATTATTAAAATTAAGGAATATATTTCTAATAAGCGAGGTGGTGGATTATGGAAAATTCTCCTAACGTTTATTTTGGTACCAAAGTAAGAACTAACGACCTACGTATCGGCAGGAGGATTTGTCTTTTGATAGAGGACTATTTAGGAAGGGATAACGTCAAGGCTACGGCTGAGCCGATAGAAGGTTCTTCTTGTGTTCAGGTTTTGGCCGAGGTTAAAGATGTTCAAAAAGTAAGTCTACGTCAACTTCGCCATTTGGTGATTATGGGAGCGCGCCAGTTTGGAATAGAAGTTGAAAATAGCTTTCTGCGGGGTCCTGTACCCCTTTCCATGTTGCTTCGTGTAGTTGAAGAATGCTTGAGCTTGGAAGAACAAATTGTTGAATTGGCTAACTGTTCAGGGTAATGTGGTTAAAAATTTTTCCGTTAGGAAGGAAATTTTAGCTGAAGGAAGAATTTTTTAACTGTTGTGATAATTTGCAACATAGATGTGGCGGGAATTCTGGCTGGTATAGATTTTAAATTTTACTTAGAAAGGGGGGCTGCATAGGTTTTTAAAAAATTAAATGGTTGTGTACGCCTAGAAATAAGGGTAACCTAAAAAGTTAGAAAGGAGAGGATATCGAATGCCGTACGATCCTACCAAGATGAAAGACTGGCAGATTGCCGAAGAAGCCGAGAAAACAATGCCTACTCCCGAAGAATGGCGGGAGAAATTAGGGCTTGAAAAAGACGAGATTATTCCTTACGGAAGAATCGCCAAATTGGATTTCCTTAAGATAATGAATCGCCTTAAGGACAGGCCTAATGGTAAATTCATTGAAGTTACGGCGATCACTCCTACTCCTCTGGGCGAAGGCAAGACGACCACCACGATGGGAATTATAGAAGGTTTGGGCAAAAGAGGTAAAAATGTGGGGGGTTGTATCCGCCAGCCTTCAGGTGGTCCCACTATGAATATTAAAGGGACGGCCGCGGGAGGCGGTAATGCTCTTCTGATTCCCATGACCGAGTTTTCACTCGGTCTTACCGGCGATATTAACGATATTACAAATGCTCATAACTTGGCTATGGTAGCTTTAACGGCTCGGATGCAGCACGAAGCTAATTATGACGATGAAGAACTGGCCAAACGCAACCTGAAGCGACTTGACATTGATCCTAAGAGGGTTGAAATGGGATGGGTAATTGATTTTGCCGCCCAAGCGTTGCGTAATATCATTATAGGTATTGGCGGTAAGAAGGACGGCTTTATGATGGCCTCTAAGTTTGGGATTTCGGTAAGTTCTGAGTTAATGGCCATCCTTTCCATCGCCACCGATCTTAAAGACCTTAGAGAGCGGTTGGGTAAAATTATTGTGGCGTACGATAAGAAGGGTAATCCGGTCACGACCGCGGACCTGGAAGTTGACGGTGCCATGGCTGCCTGGATGAGAAACACCATCAACCCGACCCTTTGCTGTACGGTCGAACATCAGCCCTGTTTGGTCCATGCAGGACCGTTTGCCAACATCGCCGTAGGTCAGTCTTCGATCATTGGTGACCGCGTAGGTTTGAAGATGTGGGATTATCACGTGACGGAGAGTGGTTTCGCTGCCGACATCGGTTTCGAGAAATTCTGGAACGTAAAATGCCGTTTAAGCGGCCTCGTACCCAATGTTTCGGTAATTGTGGCTACTATCAGGGCTCTAAAGATGCATGGAGGCGGACCAAAAGTTGTGCCGGGACGTCCTCTGCCTGAAGAATACACGAAGGAGAACCTGGAACTGGTCGAAAAAGGTATTGAAAACCTGTTACATCATATCAACATAGTTAAGAAGTCCGGTGTAAACCCGGTGGTTTGCATTAACAGCTTCTATACTGATACCGAGGAAGAAATCAAACTTGTACGCCGGTTGGTAGAGCAGACCGGAGCTCGGTGCGCGGTTTCCGAACACTGGCTCAAGGGTGGCGAAGGTGCCTTAGAACTGGCCGACGCGGTTATCGATGCCTGCAACGACCCGGTTGACTTCAAGTATCTCTACCCGCTGGATATGCCTTTGCGTCAACGGGTTGAGATTATCGCCAAAGAGGTCTATGGTGCTGATGGAGTATCCTGGACGCCGCAGGCCGAGGAAAAAGCTAAGATGTTTGAATCCGATCCTGCTTATAGAGATTTCCAAACTATGATGGTGAAGACCCACCTTAGTCTCTCGCATGATCCTACTTTGAAGGGTGTACCTAAAGGTTGGGTTCTGCCGATTCGTGATGTTCTGGTTTACGGTGGAGCCAAGTTCCTCTGCCCGGTTGCTGGCGACATCAGCTTGATGCCAGGTACCGGCTCCGATCCGGCTTTCCGCAGAATCGATATAGATGTCAATACCGGCAAGGTAATGGGGCTGTTTTAAAGCATTGTCAATCAGGGAGGATGACCTCCCTGATTTTTTTGCTAGGTTTTCCGGCGAGCTAAATTTGGGCAGGAGATTAAAAGTTACTGTCAAATACAATACTAGAACTATGAAGGAGTTCCCGCAAAAGTGAACCGAGTAATGGCTATATTAGAAAATCCTCTGTATAACGATTATATACAGCGAATTGACTTTAAAGAGAAAGGGCGGCCATTTTGTCGCCATAACCTGGATCATTTTTTAAGTACAGCCCGCATAAGTTATATTCTCCTATTGGAAAACGATGAGATAGATATGCTGGCTTGCCGGGCAGGTATACCCAGGGAAAAAGTTAAAGAGTTGGTCTACGCAGCCGGTTTGCTCCACGACATCGGTCGTTGGAAGGCATACGAAACGGGGGAAGATCATGCCCGTTTAAGTGCTCGTTATGCAAAAGAGATTCTGCAGGAGAGTGGTTATACTTCCCGGGAGATTGAGGTCATTTGTCAGGCTATCATGGAGCACCGGGGCAAGAGCAAACACCTTTCTTTATTAGGGGAACGTCTCCACCAAGCCGATAGTTTTTCACGATCATGTTACCAGTGTTCTGCCCAGAATGAGTGCTATAAATTTAACCGGGATAAATATAGATTAGAGTATTGATACGGAAGGGAAAAGGGGAGTGATGGATCTGAGTACTTATAACGTACGGGTCTTACGGGTTGACGACCTTGAGGAAGCGAAAGGGGCCATAAAAGCAGTAGGAGCTGATGCAGGCGGGATTAAATTGATGAGCCCTAAGGCGGTTTTTCGCCTGGTTAAGGTTAGTGACGTTCCTATAAAGGCGGCTAATATTATCAAACAGGAAATGTTATCTCGAGGTGGAGAAGCTGCTTTAAGTCGTGGGGCTGTCGACAATTCAATAGATAAGACTGATGTGCTTTTAATGGGGACGCTAAAGCAGTTTGAGCAACTAATATACAAGCTGCGGATGCAACCGTTTGGTTTGCCAAAGTTGGCGGAAGAAATCGAATTAGTGCTAAAAAATGTAGAACCTAGGAAAACATCAGTATTGCGGTGCCGGGACAAATCCCTGCTCTTGGGAGAGCGGACTTTGATTATGGGTATCCTTAACGTGACCCCTGATTCATTTTCCGACGGGGGAAAGTATAATACTTTAGAGGCGGCGGTAGAGCGCGCCCGCCTTATGGTAGAGGAAGGAGCCGATATAATAGACCTGGGAGGGGAATCTACCCGCCCGGGTGCTTCCTATGTTCCGGCTGAAGAAGAAATGAACCGGGTTCTACCGGTCTTAGAAAGACTGGTGCAAGAATTGGAAGTTCCCATTTCGGTAGATACTTATAAAGCAGAAACAGCCCGGGCGGCGCTGGAACGGGGAGCCCATATTATCAACGATGTGTGGGGCTTAAAGGCTGACCCGGCTATGGCAGAAGTGGTTGCAGAGTACGATGTTCCAGTCGTGGTCATGCATAACCAAAAAGGTACTGAATACCGGGATCTTATGGGAGATATCGTTAGAGCGCTTAAAGAGAGCATTGATCTAGCGAAGGCAAAAGGAGTGGCTCCAGATAAGATTATCATTGACCCCGGTATCGGTTTTGGCAAAAATACGGACCAGAACTTGGAAGTTATGAAACGGTTGGGAGAGCTTAAAAGCCTAGGGAAACCCATTTTGCTGGGGACCTCCCGAAAATCTATGATTGGAAACACTTTGGGACTACCTGTAGAAGAACGCTTAGAGGGTACGGCTGCTACCGTAGCGGTAGGAATAATGCAGGGAGTAGATATTGTCCGGGTTCATGATGTTAAAGAGATGGTAAGAGTGGCCCGTATGACTGATGCCATGATTAGACGGTGAGAGGGGAAGTGGGTTGAAGGACAAGATTATCTTGGAGGGCATGGAATTTTACGGTTTTCATGGGGTGCTGGAAGAGGAGGCCCGGCGAGGGCAAACATTTTGCGTAGATGTAGAGTTATACTGCAATACCCTTCGGGCGGCGGCCAGTGATGACCTCAGGGATACGGTTAATTATGCCGAGGCCTACGAAACCGTCCGGAGGATTGTAGAAGAAGAAAGATATAACTTGATTGAGACTCTTGCCGATAGGATTGCCGTTGCGCTTTTACAGCAGGAGAAAGTTGAAAAAGTGGTTGTGCGTGTCAAGAAACCTTTTGCTCCCATCCCGGGAAAATTCAAAAGTATGGCGGTAGAAATTGTTAGAGGCGGGGAAAATTAATGAAGGAAAGAGTATACTTGGGGTTGGGAGGTAACGTAGGCCCGGTCAAGGAAAATTTGGCGCGTGCCATTCAGCTTTTGGATGAACACCCGGAGATAGAAGTAGTTGGACGATCCAAATGGTATTTGAGCTCGCCGGTAGGCAAAGAAGACCAACCCTGGTTTATCAATGGTGTAATAGAGATATATACAACTTTAAAACCTGAACAATTGCTAAAAGTCGTCAATGAAATTGAACAGAAATTGGGCCGACAAAGAAGAGAAAGATGGGGGCCTAGAACGGTAGATATAGATATTTTGCTCTTTGGGGATCAGATTATTAATACGGAAGATTTAGTTATTCCTCACCCTAGACTGAAGGAGCGTAGCTTTGTTCTGGTACCCTTAAGAGAGCTGAATTCTCGGTTGACCTTACCTACGGGAGAACAAGTGGAAGAACTAATAGAAAAATTAGAATTTTCAGAACAACAGGTATTGCCAATAAATCTTAAGCATGATAAAATATAAGGGTACAAGGTTGGCATCCTTCGGGAGCCAAACCGGTTTAGATACAGGATTTCTTTGAGTAGAGTTTCCGCTTGGAGCCAAAAGGACCGAGACGGAAGGTAAAAGAAGAAACAGGGCCTTCCGGCTTTGTGTCCGGAAGGTTATGTTTTTTTGTTAGGAGGAACCTGGCATGCGAGTAATAAATAGCATTTCAGGCTTGCGGGAGTATCTGGAGCCTTGTAGGAAAAAAGGAAAAACAATAGGCTTTGTACCTACTATGGGCTATTTCCATGAAGGGCATCTTTCTCTAATGCGTCAGGCCCGGAAAGATTGCGATGTGGTTGTGGTTAGTATATTTGTCAATCCTATTCAGTTTGGGGCCGGGGAAGATTACGAGGAATACCCGAGAGATATTGATAGGGATTCTAAACTGGCAGAAAAGGTAGGGGTAGATGTGATTTTTGCTCCTGCTGTAAGAGAAATGTACCCGGAAGGATACTCTACTTTTGTTGAAGTGGAGAATTTAACGGAAGGATTGTGCGGGCGCTCGCGGCCAGGTCACTTCCGGGGGGTAACTACGGTTGTTACCAAATTATTTAATATCGTACAACCTGACAAAGCTTATTTTGGCCAGAAAGATGCTCAACAGGCTATGGTCATCAGGAAAATGGTTGCTGATCTAAATATGCCTCTTGAGGTGATTGTATTACCTACCGTAAGGGAAGCCGACGGACTTGCTATGAGTTCCCGAAATGTATATCTGACACCGGAACAGCGGAAAAGCGCTACCGTTTTATACCGCTCTCTCCAATTGGCAAAAAATTTGATTGAAGCAGGAGAGAGAAGCGTTGCGGCTGTGGTGGAGAGGGTAAAACAAGAAATTAATGCCGAACCTTTAGCGAAGATTGACTATGTAGAAATTCGTCGGGCGGACGATTTGGCGCAAGTAGAGAAAATTGAAGGAAAGATATTAATTGCGCTCGCCGTTTTCATCGGAAAAACACGACTGATCGATAATGAAATAGTGGAGGTGCAGTAACATTGTTCAGAAATATGATGAAGTCTAAAATTCACCGGGCGAGAGTTACCGGGGCGGATTTAAATTATGTGGGAAGTATAACTATTGATCGAGCTCTTATGGAAGCGGCAGACATTCTTCCTAATGAAAAAGTTCAAATAGTTAATAACAACAATGGCGCTAGATTTGAGACCTATGCTATTCCCGGAGAAGCCAACAGCGGTGTCATTTGTCTTAACGGTGCGGCGGCCAGGTTAGTTCAACCAGGAGATGTCGTAATTATAATCTCCTACGCATTAATTGAGGAAAAAGAATTATCACAGTTCCAGTCAAAAGTTGTTTTACTGGATGAGAATAACAAAATTCAAAAAATATTAAAAGAAGAGTTCCCGGAGACAGTTGTAAAAGAATAAAACTTCAAACTTTTTACAGGAAAATAGAGGGAAAGAATGCCGGTCGCCATAAAATTTGTGTCGCGTAACCTTTCATTTTTTTGTTTTATGTTAACCACCGACACAAAAATGGTTGACTAAAAGCCGGTTGTTAAGTAAAATGAGAGCAAGGTTGGTGTAGCGGTATGAAAGAAGCGGTGTTAGAAATATTGCGCCACCATCGAGGAACATTTATATCAGGGCAGGAACTCAGTGAGCGGCTAGGTATCACCCGAACCGCTGTATGGAAGCATATTAAGACTTTACAGCAGGAAGGGTATCGCATAGAGGCTCAGCCAAGACGGGGGTATTGCCTGCAAGAGGTCCCCGATTTTCTTTACCCGGAAGAATTGCGGGCCGGTTTAAGCACTAGCTGTATTGGCCGTAATATTGTTCACTATCACGAGGTTGGATCTACGAATACAGTAGCCAAGCAATTGGCTGAACGCGGAGAAAGAGAAGGAACGGTGGTAATTGCTGAAAAACAGACGGAAGGTCGGGGGAGATTGGGTCGTCGTTGGGAGTCACCCTATGGAAAAGGTATATGGCTCAGTATAATCTTAAGGCCGCGGGTGGCTACTGATGCTGCCCCGTCCATCACCTTGCTGGCGGCGGTGGCTGTTGCCAAGGCGATCAAAAATTTTTGCGGGTTGGAGGCGCTTATTAAGTGGCCTAATGATATTTTAGTCCGAGGGAAAAAGGTATGCGGTATCCTTACAGAAATGAAAGCTGATATGGACGTTGTCGAATATGTGGTAGTCGGAATCGGTTTGAACGCGAATTTAGAAGTTCAGGATTTTCCCGAGGAAATTCGAGATAAAGCTACTTCTTTGCGTATTTTGTTAAACAAGAAGATATCTCGGGTCAATCTTGTCAGAAAACTCTTTGGCGAATTTGAAAGCCTATATAATCTTTTTCGGGAACATGGTTTTTCTCCTATCAGAAGTATGTGGAAAGAGATGAACACGACTCTGGGGCAACAGGTTCAGGTGAATACTTTAACCTCCGTATACTCCGGTCTTGCCGTAGATATAACTGAGGATGGGGGGCTGGTAGTAGAAACGAAAGAAGGAACTAAAGTTTTTTATGGAGGGGAAGTATCTCTCCGAAAGCATTTGAACTAACGCTATTTCTTTTTGCGACAATGGTCAACCGAAAACAATTTATGGGTTGACGAAATTGTATAAGCATTCCTGTAATAAAGTGAGATAAGAGTTGCCAAATAAAAAACCTCCTGGTAAAAGTAAAGGAGAAACAACCTAACAAAACTTACCAGGAGGTCGAAAGAGCATGAAGAAGGCTGAGAAAAAAGCGTCGGTTACAGGTGACGTCATTATCGTAGGAGTGGACATTGCAAAGAAGAAACACTGGGCAAGAATATATAATCCTG